>JAHBVU010000018.1 GCA_019637315.1 Gemmatimonadales bacterium | reverse complement strand
GCAATCGACCGCGCATCCTTCGCTTGCGAGCGCCACTGGCCCGTCACGACATTGTGGACGCTGGTGCGCATGGGCCGTCCCGATCGCAAATGCGTGCGCAGCGCCCGCGCCAGCACGCCCCGCGATTCTACGAGCAGAGACTTGTAGATCGTTTCGTGCGAGATCCGCATGGCATCGTCTTCCGGATGCTGCTTCTTGAGCACGCCAGCGGTCTGCTCTGGCGACCAGTCCTCCTGGAGTCGGGCCGCCACGTAGTCGCGCAGGGCCGGGTGCGCTGCGAGATGACACGGCTTCGGCCGTCGGGCGCGGCGTCACGTTCGGTCATCCGCATCGAGGGCCCGGTACCGACGGGCGCCCGATTCCGGCCAATCTCCCGCGCGATCGTCGAGGCGGGCCGCCCGAGTCGACGTCCAATGGCACGGTACGACTCCTGGGCGGCGAGCCCTTGCGAGATCTCTTCGCGTTCCGCCAAGGTCAGCGCGGTCGTCCGACGACGCTGCGGCGCTTGGTAGTAGCCACCGAACGGCAGAAAGATCGAGAAGATCGATCCGGGCGGTGCGCCGATCGTCCGTGCAATCTCACTGGTGGACTTCCCTTGCTTACGCAGCTCCCACACTTGCTGGCGCTTGTCCGACGGCAACCCCGGTCGACCGATCTTTGCCATGCCCCACCTCCGATGAAGGAGTATCAACGAGGGTGTTGCATTGACCACTTGAGTCTACCTCGGCGTACTTTGCCTAGGCGGAGCTCGACCGCCGCAGGACGTGATGGTGGGGTTCATTGATGCCCACCGCGCGCAGTACGGAGTCGAGCCGATCTGTGCAGTGCTGCCGATCGCTTCGTCGAAGTACTACGAGCAGCACGCCCGCCGCCGCGCGCCACAAAGGCGACCGGCACGGGCGCAGCGCGACGCGTGGCTGCACGGCGAGGTCACGCGTGTGTGGGGCACCCATCGGCGTGTCTATCGGGCGAGGAAGGTCTGGAAGACCTTGCGGCACAAGCAGATCGTGGTGGCGCGGTGTACCGTGGCGCGCCTGATGCGCGCCGAGCCTCCGGGGGTCGTGCGGGGCCGCCGAGTGGGCACGACCGTCGCCACCCCATCGGCGGAGCGGCCGCCGGACTTGGTCCAGCGAAGCTTTCAGGCGACGCGGCCGAATCAGTTGTGGGTGTCGGATCTGACCTACGTGGCGACCTGGCGGGGGTTTATCTACGTGGCCTTGCCATTGATGCGTTTGCCCGCCGTATTGTCGGCGGGCGGGCGGGCGGCGACGTCGTTGCGGAGTGATCTGGCGCTCGATGCGCTGGAGCAAGCCCTGTACGACCGCGAGACCGACGGGGCGCTCGTTCATCGGAGCGATCGCGGTGGGCAGTACCTTTCCCTGCGGTACACTGCGCGGCTGGCCGAGGCCGGGATCGAGCCCTCCGCCGAAGCCGGGGCGGTTCCTACGCCGACGCGTTGGCCGAAACGATCATCGGGCTCTACGAGACGGAGGTGATTCATCGCCAGGGACCTGGCCCGGCTTGGATGCCGTGGAGTATGCGACGCTCGAGTGGGTGGCCTGGTTTAACACGCACCGCTTGCTGCAACCGCTCGGGTATATTCCCCCGGCGGCGTACGAGGCGCAGTATGCCGCTACCGCCGCCGCCCTCATGACGGCGGACGGACTCAACTAACCGAGTCTCCGAGAATCCCGTGGCGATTCAGATTTGGGGGTCACGACAGCGGCAGCTAATAGTTCCTCAGATGGTCCGACCGATATCACACCGTTTCTTACCGCCCAGACGACGAGTTCTGCACGCGTGTGAACCCTAACGCGGGTCATAAGCCTGCGAAGGTAACAAGAGACGGTATGGGGGCTAATCCCCATACGGGCTGCAATTTGCTTAGTGGCGAATCCGGATCCGATGTATCGAACAATCTCGGATTGCCGTTGGGACAGGATAGGGAGCGTAGTTGCCATCTTTCCACGGGTCTTTGGAGGTGGAACTGGAATGCCCTCGAAAAGATGGGCAACTAGTTATGCTGCTTGAAGCAGCGTCCGTTCGTACTCGGCCGGGCTGATGTCGCCCAGCATCGAGTGCCGCCGTTCTGATTGAACCACCGATCGATGTACCGGGTGGGGGCCTGCGTTAGCTCGCGCCGGGAGGCACACGACCGTCGATGCACCAGGTTCCCGCTTGAGCGTCGCAAAGAAGCTCTCGACCACCGCGTTGTCCCAGCACGCGCCCCTGGCCACTCATGCTCACAACGGCTCCCTGCGCGGCCAGCGCTTACTGACACCGCGCACTGCGATAGACGCTGCCGCGGTCGGAGTGATGCCGCAAGCTCGGCGCGGGCTATCGCTGTGCGACCGCGCGGCCAGCAGGACCAGCAGCGCGGCATCGGTCTCGGCCCGGGGGGACGGGGGGGCACCCCCGCCACGCGTAGAACGTCGAGCGGGCCACCGACAGCAGTCGACACATCAGGGTCGGCGGATACTCCCGTCATGGCGAGCTATCACGGCACACCTCGCCTGGACCCCTTCGCGCCTCCGCCAGCGTCTCCACGGGTGGGGGAGCGTCTTCGGTGGCGGCGAGCTGTTTGGGCCAGGTGAGCAGTTGCTCATGCCGCAGGTCCAGATCGCGCGCCACCCGGCTCACCGGCCGCCCCACCTCGTTGATCTGCCGCACCGCTTCCTGCTTGAATTCCGTGAGTACTCGACGACTCGTTTCATCGTCCACCTCCCTGCCTCCACAATGGAGGCGATGGCGGTGTCCATCAAATCGAGGCCACTTCAGTCGGTACTGCGTCAACACCAGTGGAGTCGGGTCCACACGCACCGGTGAATGCACCGATAGCGATCGTCACAGTAACCTACACTCGGCTCCGGCACGTACGGGTCGGGCGAAGCGGCTCACGAGGAACTTCCCCAAGGCCGCGCACCTTAACGCGCGTAGAGAACACGGTGTCCCCCTTGAGTAGCAGGCTGAATGGCCTCGACATCGGCAACTCTAGCCATGCTGACGGCACAGCTGTTTCGCCTGATGCTAGGCTGACGTAGCCAACCGTCGGACGAAGCTCGACTGAGTGCGCGCATCCCAAGCTAGCTAAAGATTCCATGGAGTTCAACTTGGGAAAAAACCTTGCTATTCTTCATGAAGGTGGATCAGTACCGTCCACGTCAGACCGTCCACGTCAGACCAAGTTAGATCCTGGTCCAGGGGATCTACTTGCGGTAGGTAGAGTCAATCTGAATGATGCATGAGGGCCATTCGGCCCTCATGCACAGACGCTACACACCGGAGACGCGGACCTTTCACCAAGGAAGCGGACCTGAGGTAATCCCGACTCCTGATCCACATGTTGTGACAGTCTCCACCCTTGGAGGGCTGATGCGCAAAGAGCCGATTTACGACCGATCAGATCATCCACATCCTGTAGAAGTCGAAGCGGGCACCGCCGTTCGTGAGGTGCGCCGACCCCATCGCGCACCGAGACGCCTTTCATTGCTGGCGTCGCAAGTTCGGTGCGCTCCAGATCCCGGATGCCCGCCGCCTCCCGGCAACTGAGAAGGAGAATCGCCGGCCGAAGTCGCTCGTCGCCGATCCGCCGCTGAATCTCCAAGTGGTGAAGGATCTGCTTGGACCCTGCGCTACCGGGCAGCGGCCGGCCGGCACGCTCCTGCAGGTGCGGCTGGAGGGCCGATCAGCGGCGCCGGTGGGGCTATCGGCAGCGGTAGCGGGTCCTGCGGCGGGAGCGGACGCGGTGAATCGCAAACGCGTGCAGCGCGTGTATCAAGCGGTTGGGCTGCAGGTGCTGTAGGCGATCACCCATTCTTAAGTAGCAGCGATCACCCAGATGTACGCAGCTGCCCTCGCCCGATGTGGCGGATGACTCACCCTTCGAGCCTCATTCGGCTCCGGCATCGGGCGTGACCGTTCTACGGAATGAGCGATTCACATGATGGGTGTAGTGATTCATCGCGGAGGCCCCACAGGCCGCGAAGAGGCTCGCGCCACGTCGAACTCTTCCCCGGCTGGACCAAGGAGCAGGTCACGGAGCCGACCGGCGCGACGCTGATCTGGAACAGTTGACGTCGCGTCATCACCGCCTCCGATTTTCAATGGCTCGGTCTCTGCGGACCGAGCCATTGTTCTAAGCAGGCTGCCTACGCCTCCCGAAGCGCGTCGACGACCTGCTGCTTCGCCGCGCGGCGTGCCGGCAGGAGCCCGCCGAAGAAGCCCATTGCCAGCGCGAAGAGCATTCCGTTGAGCAGCAGCCCCGGCGTCACCCGAAACGCAAAGGCAATCTCGCTGAACGAAGCCCAGTTCGTGGTGCTGGTCACGAGCCCGTTGATCGGCAGGGCAAGGAGGCAGCCGATCGCCCCCCCAACCAGCGCTATGAAAACCGACTCCAGCAGGAAAGAACTCATCACGCTCCGCGGCTGAAACCCGAGCGTCAGCAGCACACCAATTTCAGGTGCACGCGAGGCCACAGCCGCATACATCGTGTTGACCGCCCCGAACACCGCACCCACCGCCATGATCGATGCGATGAACACAGCAATGAAGCTGAGCATCGTCGCCACGCCCGACGACTGGTTCTCGTAGAACGTCAGCTCACGCTCGGCGTCGACCACCAGCCGCGCATCGGCTTCGAGTGATTCTTTGACCCCGTCGAATGCCGCCGGATCCTTCATCCGAAATGTGATCGATTGGAAGACCTGACCCCGAAAGACCGGCATGAACTGCTCGTTCTCACCCCAGATCTCAGACTCGAACGAGGAGCCGCCTGCCGAGAAATGGCCAACGATGGTCCAATCCTGCTCCGCAAAGCGGACGGTCTGACCCACCCCTGCATTAGGAAACCGCTTCGCATACGAGGTCCCGACGATGACTTCGCGGGCCCCCGAACGGAAGCTGCGCCCTTCGACGATCTGCACATTCTTCCGAACCTCGAGCGCCCGCTCGCTGACGCCCCGAACGACGACGTTGGCCATCCCGCCACCGGCGGCGCGCTCCATCGGCACCACGACAAACGTCTCGGGGCTCACCATCGGCTGGCCGGAGGCGTTCTGGGCCACGAACGGCAAGCCGCTCACGATGCTGGCCACGGAGCGGCCGAGGCCGCTGTTCATCTCGGCGCCCGCACCCTTCCGCAACAGGAGCACGTTCTCAGCCGACCCGGTACTGACCAGCGCCGAGCGAAAGCCGTTGGCCATAGCATTCATTGCAACGAACACAGCCACAACGACGGCCATACCCAATGCCGTCGTCAGCGTGGAAATCGGACGCTGACGCAAGCTCCGGATGTTGTAGATGATCGGAATCTTCACGGCACCCTCCTCAGGCTACCCGCCGCAGCGCATTGACGACCGACAGCCGAGCCGACTGAAGCGCGGGAATTGCCCCGCTGACGAGACCGAGCCCGACGGCCATCGCAAGGCCCACGGCAAAGGTGCCGCCGGTGACACCAAAGCCAGGAAAGAAGGCATGTAGCGGGTTATTACCCATGAACGCTACCTTGGCGAGCCCCAAACCGAGCGCCCCACCCAGCAGCGTGATCAGGATGGACTCGGCCAGGACCAGCCCAAAGAGCGTCCCGTCCTGGAAGCCGAGCGTCTTGAGCACCGCCACTTCGCCGACCCGCTCACGCACCGACATCATCATCGTGTTGGCGGCGACGAACAGGATCGCGAAGAACACCGCCGTTCCGATGGCGCTGACCAGGAACCCGATATTGCCCCACATCGTAACGAACCCGGCCTGGAAGGCACGCTCCGTTTCCGTCTTGGTGGGCGCCGTCGAGTTCCTGAACTGCGCGTCAATCGCAGCTGCCACGTCGGCCGCAATCTCGGGTCGATCGAGCTCCAAACTGAACCAGCCCGGACTGATCGCTCCATTACTGCGTTCGTAGAGATACTCGTAGTGAAAGTAGAAGACGTTGTCGCCGAAGCTTGCCACCGTCGGCGTGTACACTGCCCGGACGACAAACTCCCAGTCGCCCGCGAAGATGGTGCCCTTGAGGCTGACCGTCTGACCAACCTGCCAGCCGTACTTCTGCATCAGTCCGACACCGACGAGCGCTGCGGTTCGTTCCCGCATGAAGGCATCCATGTCGCCGCCGGTGATCTGAATTTCCGGATACATCGGGAAATACGATTCGGCTTTGACGGCAAACTGCGCAAAGAAGTCCTGCGGATCCTGATAGTAGCCGCCGAACCAGTTGGCCCAGCTGACGCTCTTGACCCCTTCGACGGCCCGGAGCCGGTTGGCATGCGCCTCCGGAAGCACAAACGTGATCCCGGACGCGCTGGAGGTAATCAGCCGCCCTTCGCTGCCAACTTCGGCGGCGGCATCGAGCGTCGTGATGACCGACCGGAGCGTCCCGAACAGGAAGAAGGCAACCAGCACGCTCGCCACGGTCAGGAACGTCCGCTTTTTGTTACGGAACAGGTTGGCCCACACCAGCCGAGGGAGGGTCATCGCGAGAGCACCCCCTTGTCCATGTGCATGGTAGCCTGGGCTCGACCCGCGGCATGGGCATCGTGGGTCACCATGAGAATCGTCTTGCCGTACTCGCCGGAGAGGCGCTCCAGCAGGGCGAGGATCTCGTTGCCCGACGCCGCATCCAAGTCACCCGTCGGCTCGTCGCCCAGAATGATGGTCGGATCGCTGACGATGGCGCGGGCAATGCCGACCCGCTGCTGCTGCCCGCCCGAGAGCTGCCGAGGAAAGTGCTCTGCCCGGTCGGTAAGACCGACCACGGACAGAGCGGTCATGACATGGTCCCGTCGCTGCTTCTTCGACAGGTTAGTGAGCAGGAGCGGCAGCTCGACATTCTGCGCCGCGGTGAGCACCGGCAACAGGTTGTAGAACTGGAAGATGAATCCGACGTGGGTCGCACGCCATGCGGCCAGTTGGCGCGCATTCATCCTGGTAATGTCCTGCCCGTCGACGGTGACGCTGCCGCTGGTCGGGGTGTCGAGACCGGCGAGGATGTTGAGCAGGGTCGACTTGCCGCTGCCCGACGGGCCCATCAACGCCAGGAACTCGCCCTCGCGGATCTCGAGGTTCACATCCTGAAAGACCCGGATGGCCTCACTGCCCCGCCGATACGACTTGGCGAGGTCACGTATTTCGACGAGAACCCGCCCGTTGGCCGGGGTCCCCTCGACGGCAGATGCGTTATGGGGTGACGACATTGACTCGACCTCCGTCTTCAAGATCTGCTGGTGGCTTGTTGACCAGGCTTTCACCACCGGAGAGCCCGCTCCGAACCTCACGACGTCCGCCCGAAACCGGGCCGGCCTGCACGACCGTACGGCGAACCACCCCGTCGCGAACAACCCAGACGATGGTATCCGGCCCGTCGTTGCGCACCGCATCGGCCGGGACGAACACCCTGCTTGGTGCGCTTGAATCGGCTTGGGCATGGTCGAAGAATTCGACCCGGGCCCCCATTTCCGGAAGGATGCGGGGGTCCCGGTCGGTAATGGCAACCTTGACCTGGACCGTGGCGCGCTGCCGATCAGCGGTCGGTACGATCTGTCGGACCTGACCGGCGAAGGTGACTGACGGGTACGCGTCGAGCGTGATTCGGGTCGGCTGCTCGTCCTTGATCTGCGCGATGTACGCCTCGTTCACGTCCACTTCGACTTCCAGCGTGCTGAGGTCGGCCATGGTGACCACGGCGCCACGCGTCAGTCCGCCGCCGGTGGCCACCGGAGCAACGACTTCGCCGACCTCGGCGTCTTTGCGCAGCACGGTGCCGTCGAACGGGGCACGGATGTAGGTGTTGTCGAAATTGGCCCGGGCAAAGGCCAGCGCTGCCTGGGCAGCCCGGACCTGTGCCTGCTGAACATTGACGCGGGCGCCGGCACCATCGAGTTGCGCCGCGAGATTCTCGACCGCGGCGGCCGACTCCAGATTTCGAGCCAGCAGCTCGCGGGCACGGGCCAGGTCGCGACCAAGCTGGTCGCGAGCAACCTGGGCCTCCTGCAGCCCCGCCAGGGCGCGGAGGCTGTCTGCAGCTGCCTGCGCAACCGCCGCCTCGTAGTCGGCATTCTCGAGCCGCGCCAGAACCTGGCCTCGGCGAACCCGCGACCCCTCCTCGACACTGAGCGACGCGAGACGACCCGAGATCCGGGACGAGACCGAGGCCCGAGTGCGCGCCACGACATACCCGTTGGCGGTGATCCCGGACGTGTTGGCCCCACCTCCCACCACCTCGGCGCGAACGACCTGCACCTGCACCGCCGAGGGGCCTCGGAAGTACAGATAGGCGGCGCCAGCGAGGGCAACGAGGACAATCGCGACGATCCACCAGCGCTTCCGTCCATCCTCGGGCGGAAGCTGGTTTCGGTCGATCTTGAGGCGGCTCAAATCGGGCTTTGGACTCGTCATCATGGCTCCCTTGGGGGCTAGATGATACGATTCGGCATTTATTCGGTCAATACATGAGAATTGGTATGTCGTACGACATATCGTACGAAAGGTTTCGCGATATGGAAGGGGGGATTCTGACCTTGCGGCAGCTGCTATCGGTGAGGGCGAACCTGATACCCCTGACCGCTCAGGAGGCGTTCGTCGGCGGTGACCAGGGTCAAGCCATGAACCTTGGCTGTCGCCGCTAGAAGGCGGTCGGCGGGATCCTGGTGCGCCAGGCCTGCCCGCCGGCTCTCGAGAGCGACTTCAAAGGTGAAGGGCGCTTCGCGGATCGGCGCCCTTCGAATCATGCGGTCGATCCAGTCAGCCGCGTCGCCCGGCACCTGCAGCCTGCCTCGCTCGATCAGCATCACGGTCTCCCAGACGGACACCGGCGAGAGCCAGAGCTCGCTGCCGACGGACTCGAGCGCCTCCCGGAGTTCGGGGCCGAGCTGCTCCGGCTCGAGCAGGCTCCAGATCCAGATATGAGTGTCGAGCAAAAGGTTCATTCGCCGAGGGCTTCCCAGTCACCAGAGTCGCTCGCGGGATCGACGATGTTGCCGCTGACTGTGGCGCTTCCGCGCATGGCGCCAAGCCAGGCGCGTTTCCGAGCCCGCGACGACGGCGGAACCACCTCGGCGATTGGCTCTCCATGGCGTGTGATCAGCATCGGGCGGCCGGTTCGGCGGACGCGCTCGAGGACGGCAAGGCAGGTGGCCTTGAACTCGGAGATCGAAATGGTTTCCGGCGCGGATTCGACCATACCAGTAATTACTATGGTCAACGACTATAGTCAATATCTGCAGAACATGAAACAACCCCCGCCCACACAACGGGGACGGGGGCTGTTTCGGGTCAGCTGAGCGATGGGCTCAACGCCCGCTCGGTCGACGCGACCGAACCGGCGGCGGCGGCTCCTTCTGGTGAACCACCGGGTTTTCCCGGAGCATCCGAAGCGCCTCGCTGACCGCTCGCTCGAGCTGCGGATCACGCCCGGCAATGACGTCCTTCGGCGTCATCTCGACCTCGATGTCGGGCGCCACGCCTTCGTTCTCGACGGCCCACTTGCCGTCGCGATCGAAGAAGCCGCCGCGGGGCGCCAGCATCGCGCCGCCGTCGATCAGCGGCGGCGAATCCCAGATGCCCACCAGGCCGCCCCAGGTCTTGGTACCGATCAGCGGTCCGATCTTCATCCGACGGAACATGTATGGCAGCAGGTCGCCGCCGGAGCCGGCACTCTCGTTGATCAGCATGACCTTGGGGCCCCAGATGCCGACCTGCGGGGTGGTAAAGACGCGGCGATCGCCCACCGGGTTGTTGAAGTAGCCGTGGTAGTCACGCGCCAGCAGGTCGACGATATAGTCGGCTGCGGAGCCGCCGCCGTTGAAACGCTCGTCGACGACGAGGCCCTGCTTGTGCTGCTGGGCAAAGAAGTAACGGTTGAAGAAAGTGTAGCCCCCGCCCCCGGTATTCGGGAGATAGACGTAGGCCAGCCGGCCCTGCGACAGCTCATCGACCCGGCGTCGATTGGCCTCGACCCAGTCGAACTGCCGCAGCCCCGCTTCATTGCCGACCGGTACGACGACCACGCGCCGAGCGCCGTCGGTCGACGGACGATCATTGACGAGAAGCGCCGTCTGCCGATTGGCCGTGCCCTCGAGCAGCCGGTACAGATTGTCGCCTGCCGCCAGCTCGGTACCGTTGACGGCCAGGATGTAGTCGCCGACGCGAACATCGAGGCCGGGCCCATGCAGCGGGGCGCGGAGCCCGGCATTCCAGCTCTCACCAGTCAGGATCTTCGCAATCCGGTAGCGGCCGCCTACGACGTCGAAATCCGCACCCAGCAGGCCGGTATTGGCGTTCGGTACCTCGGGCAGGTCGCCGGCGAACACGAAGGAGTGTCCCACGGCCACTTCGCCGCCCAGCACGTCCTGCAGGTAGACCAGATCGGCGCGATGCCGAACATGCTCAGCGAGCGGTGCGTAGAGCGCCTTGGTCTTGACATAGTCCGCGCCATGCAGATTGGGGACGTAGAGGAAGTCCCGCTGGAACCGCCATCCTTCGTCGAACATCTGCTTGAACTCGGCCTTGGCGTCGACCAGCACTCGCATCCCGGCGGTGTTGAGGCGTCCGTTGTTCGGCGCCGGCGGCGCCTTGTCGGCGTCGACCAGGAACCATCCGCCCGCCGGCCCCGGGGTCCGATAGAGCAGCTTCTTGCCGTCGGCCGAGAGGTCGATGGTCTGCACACCTGACACGAAGGACGTGGCTTTGCGCTCGCGCAGCTGGTAGCGATGCAAGGCGTTGCCGGGCGGTGGGCCCGCCGCCGCGCCGGTCGCGGGAATCGGCTCGAGGAAGAAGAGGGTTCCGGCCGGTCCGGCACGGAGGGTGTGGTAGGAACGGGCCGGGACATCCAGCGCAACCGTGCGCCCGGCCAGGCCGTCGAAGTCGATGTTGACCGTGACCGCGCCAGCCGCGGCGGGCGGCTTCGGTTTGGTCGTATCGGCCACGACCTCCTCATCACTCTCGGGCAGCAGGGGCGAAGGCTCTCCCTTGCTGAGCACAGTGAGATAGATCGACCGGGTGACCGGCCGTTCGTACGACTGCATCTCGAGCCAGCCCGTATTGAGGCCGAAGTTGGTCGAGCCCAGGTAGTAGAGGTACTTGCCCGAGGCATCCCACGCCGGCCAGACGGCATCGGCCATGCCGTCGGTTACCTGCCTGACGGTGCCGGTGCCAAGCTCGTAGATGTAGATCGCCCGCAGCTGCGAATCGAGCCGTTTGGCATAGGCGATCCACCTCGAATCCGGGCTCCAGACTGGATTCATCGACCGTTCCGGCACCATGTAGGTGTCACGATCGGCCTCGGTCGCCTTGCCCGTGGCCACGTCGACGACCCAGAGGGTGAGCCCGGCGTCGGTAAAGAGCAGCTTCTTGGAATCGGGCGACCAGGCCGGCGTGAAGTAGAAGGTCGGTTTCGGCAGGGTGATTTCACGCGGCGGTGCGGCACCGTCGGCCGCGGCAATCACCAGGCGGTACTCTCCGCTCCGGTCGCTGAAGTACGAGATCCAGCGCCCATCGGGCGACCAGGCCGGGTTCCGCTCGGCCACGCCCGGCGTCGCGGTCAGGTTACGCCAGTCTCCCTTTTCCGCCGGCACCGAGAAGACGTCGCCACGGGCTTCGAAGACGACGCGCTTGCCGGTCGGCGAGACGGCGGCGTTGAAGATCAGGTTCTGCACCGATTTCCACTGCGGTGTCAGCCAGGGAAAGTCGCCGCGCACAGTAATCGGCACCGGCTGATGACGACCGGTTGCGGGGTCGAGCAGGTGGATCCGGCCGCCGTACTCGAAGACGATGGCGCCGCCACCTGCGCTCATCGTCTTGATGTCATACTCGGACAACCGGGTGACCTGCGCCAGCTGCTTGCTGCGCGTGTCGTACGACCAGATGTTCATGCCCCAGTCGCGATCGGACAGAAAGAAGACCTTCTCGCCGATCCAGACCGGGCTGACATCGCGGCTGTCGGTCCAGGGCGGCGTGACGACCTCGTGGCTGGCCATGTCGAAGATCCAGATTGGCCGAGTCTGACCGCCGCGGTAGTTGCGCCATTCGGGATCCCAGAAATTCGGCATCACATAGGCGAAGTGCCGTCCGTCGGGGCTATAGCTGCCTTCCGAACCGCGCGGAATGATCAGCGCTTCCTCCGCACCACCCGCGACCGCCACCGTCCAGAACTTGGTGATTCCCGCCGGACCCGAACTCCGCCCCGAGGAGAAGACCACACGGCGGCCATCCGGACTCCAGCCCACGACCTCGTCAGGCATCGGATGCCAAGTCAGGCGACGGGGTTCGCCCCCTTCGACCGGCACGACGTAGACGTCGAGATTGCCGCCGTACTGGCCTGTGAACGCCACCAGCTTGCCGTCAGGAGAAAGGTGCGGATTGGAGGTGGCGCCCTGGAAGCTGGTCAGCCGTCGCGCATCGCCCCCGGCGCGATCGACGATCCAGATGTTGTTGGCGTAGGCAAACGCGATATGACGCTCGCTCACGGTCGGCTGACGCAACAGGAGGGTCTGCGCCGTACCCGACGACGGCGCCAGAACAACGAGTGCGACGAGTGCGAAGACAATGGCCCACCGTTTCATGGCTGGCTCCCGAATTGTTTGACGAGCGGAGAAGGGGTTCGGCCTGTCGTCACCGCCTGGGCGACCTCGACCGACTGGACCCTGGTACGACCCCGGCGGCGGGCCGGTTTCAATCCCGACTATAACAATGGCGCCCGCCCCCGAATCCGGAAGCGGGCGCCATTGGTTATGGCCAAACGGTCAGCGGACGCCGACCTGGCCTCGCACCGCCTCGACCATCTTGGCGACGTCGTACCCGACGCCGTCGCGGAAGACGATCTCGACGTTCTTGATGTCGGTCACCTTCTGGGCCGGGTTCCCGGTCACCAGCACGAGATCCGCGTTCTTGCCAACCTGAATCGATCCGGTCTCTCCGAAGATGCCCAGTGCCTTGGCCCCATTGGAGGTGGCGATCTGAATCGCCTCGACCGGAGTAAAGCCCGCTTCGACCAGGAGTTCGACGTTGCGCTGGTTGCCATAGCCGAACAGGGCCCCACCGTTACCGGTCGGGTCGACACCCGAGCCCAGTAGGCCGCCCGCCTTGGCGAAGGCGTACTCGTACTTCATACCCGTCTTGAAGATCTCGAGCGGAATGCCGCCGTTGCTCTCCGCGATCCGGGCCCGCGAGGTGAGGTACTCGGTCCGCGCATCCGCCGACATGGCGTCGAGGGTCCGCTGCTCGAGGGGCGGCCGATTCGGCACGAACAGCTCGTAGACGACGAGGGTCGACGTCATCGGCACCTGACGATCGATCAGCGTCTGGAAGGTCTTCTTGACCTCCGGGCTGTTGACGTCGAGTCCGATGAAGCTCTGGTTCAGATTCGGCGAGCACTCGTCGGGCTTCCGGGTCTTGTCGTAGTCCGAGTTGGCAAACAAGCCGTGTTCGAGCGCGTCGATGCCGAGGGCAACCGCCTCCTGGTAGGGCACGGAGCAAAGGTGGCCGGTGAACTTGAGGCCATGCTTGTGGCCTTCTTCGATAGCCGCCTTCATGGCCGCCCGACTCACCCCAGTATAGAACTTGAGCCAGCTGACTCCCTCCTGTGCCCAGTAGGTCACCACCCGCCGGGCCTCTTCCTCGCTGTTGATCGCGACCATGGTGCTGCCGAGGCCGAGCCGCTGGCCGGTCAGATACGGGCCGGTGATAAAGAGGCGGGGACCGGGAAAGCCACCCGACTCGATCGACCGCTTCAGGTTGAGTTCGGCGTAGGGATTGTTGGCGCCCGTGGTTCGGATCGTGGTCACTCCGGCCGCGAGGTAGAGTAGTGGCGCAGAGTAGTTCGACTGCACGGCTCGACCCGCTGCCGTGGTGTAGTAGCTGTGGTCATGGAGGCCCACCATGCCCGGCATCAGGGTCTTCCCGTTGCCATCGAAGGTTCTCGCCCCCGCCGGCACCGCAACCGACCCGGCCGGCCCCACGGCCGTGATCTTCCCGCCCGCAACGACCACCGTCTGATTGTCGCGCGCCGCCGTACCCAGGCCGTCGATGACACGAACGTTGGTGAAGGCGACTGTCGGAACATCGACAGCAATGAACTGGCGCGCGCCGGGACCGAACTGCGCCGGCCGTTGCGCCGTGACGACGGTCGCGCCGGCCAGCCCGACGACGCCGGCAATGAACAGGGAAGGAACGAGACGCATGCGGATATCCTGGAGTAGAAAGCGAATGAGCAACCCGTGCCGTGCGAACAACCTTCGATTATACTGCTGATTGTGTCCAGAGTGGAGCGGTAGCGTGAACGGAACTGGTCCTGGCGACCTGGCCGACGGAAAATCCCTCGCCACGAGCCGGAGCAGGCGGTGGGCGTATGTCATGGCAGGACATACGTTTGTCGCCCTGGGCATCATCGGTGCGTTCCTCCCGATCATGCCCACGACCATTTTTCTGATCCTGGCCGCCTCGTGCTACGGCAAGGGCTCCGCTCGGCTGCACCGCAAGCTGATGAGCCACCCCACCTTCGGCCCGATCCTGCTCGACTGGGAAGCCAATCGGGCCATGACGGTCCGAACCAAGGTGATCGCGATCAGCGCCATCGTGGTCGGCTTTGCGATTGGGGCCTACTACATCCCGCTCTGGTGGATCCGGATCATCCACGTCACGATCGGGCTGGCCCTGATCAGCTACCTGCTCAGCGTCAAAACCCGACGCTGAGCGCCCATCGCTACAGGATATAGCGTCTCAGATCGTCGTCGCCAACGACTTTGGCGAGCCGCTCTTTGACCTTCTCGCCGTTCATCAGGATCGGGCTGCCATAGTCGGGCAGCTCGAACAGCACTTCGTCCATCAGGGTCGACATCACGGTATGTAACCGACGGGCACCGATGTTTTCCATCCGCTCGTTGGCCAGGCCCGCGATCCGGGCAATTTCCGCAATACCGTCATCGGTAAACTCGAGTGTCGCGCCTTCGGCCGCGACCAGCGCCTGATACTGCTTGGTCAGCGCATTCTCCGGCTCCTTCATGATCCGGATGAAGTCGTCTTCCGTCAGCGACGTGAGTTCGACCCGAATCGGAAAACGTCCCTGCAACTCAGGGATCAGATCCGACGGCTTGGACACGTGGAATGCACCGGCCGCGATGAACAGCACGTGGTCGGTGCGCACGTATCCGTACCGCGTCTGCACCGTGGAGCCTTCCACGATCGGCAGCAGGTCCCGCTGGACGCCCTCGCGCGAGATGTCCGGCCCGCCGGCTCGCGAGCGTTCGCCGGCGATCTTGTCGATTTCGTCGATGAACAGGATGCCGTGATTCTCGACTCGATCGAGGGCCTCGTTGATCACATCGTCCATGTCGACCATGCGGCGAAGCTCTTCATCGGTCAGGATGCGGCGCGCTTCCGGGATCCGCACCGTCCGCCGCTTTTTTCGCTTGGGCAGCATTTCCTGGAGCCACTCGCCCCAGTTGACGTCGGCGCCCTCCATGTGTTGCGGCGGCTGCGGCATCATGTCGAGCGAGGGATAGTTCTGCGCCTGAACCTCGATGTCGACTTCGCGATCGTCGAGCTTGCCGTCGATCAGCAGCTGCCTCAGCTTTTCCCGTGACCGGGTCCGGCGGTCGTCTTCTTCTGTGGCCTCCTTGGACACGGCACCGGTCGGCGAGACCACGAACACGCCGGGCGTTTCCGACGGCTGAGCTGCTGGAGGTGGTGGCGGCGGCGGCACCGGAGGAAGCAGCAGGTCGAGCAGACGCTCATCGGCCTTGCGCTCCGCCTGGTCGTAGACCTCGTCCTCCCGCTCAGTACGCACGAGATTGATGGCCGCATCGACCAGGTCGCGCACCATGGTCTCGACGTCGCGACCGACATAGCCGACTTCGGTGAACTTGGAGGCCTCGACTTTGACGAACGGGGCCCCCGCCAGCCGAGCCAGCCGCCGGGCGATTTCCGTTTTTCCAACCCCGGTCGGTCCGATCAGAATGATGTTCGATGGCGTGATCTCGTCCCGGATGCCCTCGGGGGCCTGACTCCGACGCCAGCGATTCCGGACCGCGATCGCAATCGCTCGCTTGGCAGCCTGCTGACCGACGATGTAGCGATCCAGCTCAGCGACGATCTGCCGCGGCGGCATTTCTTCGAGCCACGGCAGTGGCTGCTGCGCATCCGACCCGTCCGGGGCTGCCGGTACATTGGCACGCGTCTCACTCATGGCCGGACCGGCAGTTCGAGGATGGTCAGATTGCGATTGGAGTAGATGCAGATTTCCGCCGCGATCTCGAGCGACCGCTCGACGATATCTCGCGCCGATTTGCCGGGATCCGGCAAGAGCGCACGCGCAGCCGCCAGCGCAAAATTGCCCCCGGACCCGACCGCAAGTACGCCGTCATCCGCTTCGAACACCTCACCCGAACCGCTCAGGAGGTAGGTGTGTTCGAGATCGGCGGCCAGCAACAGGGCTTCGAGCCGGCGCAGCATTCGGTCGCCCCGCCAGTCTTTGGCGAGCTCCACCGCTGCCCGCGGCAGATTGGCAGGATAGCGATCGAGCTTCTCTTCGAAGCGCTCAAACAGGGTCAGCGCATCGGCCACCGAGCCCGCAAAGCCGGCCACCACACGGCCGCTCTTTAGCAGGCGAACTTTGTTGGCGGTGGCCTTCATGACGGTATCCCCAATCGTCACCTGCCCGTCGCCGCCCAGGGCAACTCGGCCGTCCTTTCGAACGCAGACGATGGTAGTACCATGAAATTCTATCGGTTGTCCCATCCTTGATTCCTTCTAGCCCGCCCGAGGGTGGGCCTTGCGATAAACGTCTTTGAGTCGCTCGACGCTGGTGTGCGTGTAGATCTGCGTGGTGCCGAGCGAGGCATGCCCCAGCAGTTCCTGAACGGCCCGGAGGTCGGCCCCCGCATCCATCAGATCCGTCGCAAAGGTATGTCGGAGCGAATGAACGCGCTGCCCTTCGACTCCAGCCGCCCGGTAGAGCCCGTGAATCCGCCGCTGCACGCTCCGGGGCGTCAACCGGGTACCCCGACGGGAGAGGAACAGGGCCTGGCGATCGCCCCGAACGTCGCGGAGCAGGGCCTCGCGAGTCTCGAGGTACCGCCGAAGCGCCGTCTCGGCCTGCCTGCCTACCGGAACAATCCGCTCTTTCCGGCCCTTACCTCGCACCCGAATCTGATTCGAGAGCAGATCGAGATCTCGAAGGTCGGCCCCGGCGAGTTCCGAGAGGCGTAAGCCGCTCGAATAGAACAGTTCGAGCATGGCCCAATCCCGCACCGGCCCGAAACGACCCTCGACCCCGCCCGTCTCAGCGGCCTGGAACACCGCCGCCGTCTGCTCACGCCTGAGGTGTGTCGGCAGTCGTTTCTCGATCTTGGGAATCCGCGCTGCTCGGGCCACGCCGTTGCTGACACCGTGGTGCACGGCCAGAAATCGGTAGAACGAGCGCAACGCGGAGAGCGCCCGCGCCGCCGATCGACGAGTCAAGCCGCGTCGCTCGAAGTCGCCCAGGTAGCCACGCACGCCAAGTCGATCGACCGATGCCCAGGTCCATTCGCCGTAGAAGTGCCCGGCAAACCGGGCAAAGGCGGTCAGGTCGCGGCGGTACGCTGCCACAGTGTTGGGTGACTGATCCCGCTCCCGCGCCAGATGGTCGAGGAAGTCGCTGAGCAGCGTGGCGTTGTCGCTCACAATCCCTCCCGCCACGCGGCAAAGTCCCGCTCCGCCCGCTCGACCAGGGCTGCCCGGCGATCGGCCTTCTTGACGGCGGTCTCGAACGGATCGAGCAGGCCGAAATTGGCGTTCATCGGCTGGAAGTGCTTCGGATCCGCCTCGGCCAGGTAGCGGTAAAGACCGCCAAGCATGGTGGTTGGTGGCGGCACGGCGATCGGCTGCCCGGTCAGCACCCGGTGCAGGTTGATCCCCGCCATGATTCCGGTGCCAAGCGACTCGGTGTATCCCTCGACCCCGGTGAGCTGCCCCGCAAAGAACACCGGCTGCTCCGCACCACGAGTCAGACCAGGGCCGAGTGCGCCAGGACTGTTGACGTAGGCGTTGCGGTGGATGCTGCCATAGCGGAGGAACTCGGCGCGCTCGAGTCCCGGTATCATCCGGAAGACGCGCTGCTGCTCGGGAATGCGCAGCCTGGTCTGGAAGCCGACCAGATTCCACATCTGGCCGGCCCGGTCCTCCCGGCGCAACTGAACCACCGCGTGAGGAATCCTCCCGGTTCGCGGATCACGCAGTCCGACGGGCTTCATCGGCCCGAAGCGCAGGGTTTCCGGACCACGGGAGGCCATTTCCTCCACGGGCAGGCATCCTTCGAAGTACGGCACCTGATCGAACTCATGTGCAGTGAACTGATCACCACTGCTCAGCGCCGTGAGGAAGGCCGCATACTGATCAGCGGACATCGGCGCGTTGAGATAGTCGTCGCCGTCGCCCTTGCCGTAGCGCGACATAGCGTACAGCACCTCGTGATCGAGGCTCTCGGCCGAGACGATCGGGGCAATCGCGTCGTAGAACGCGAGCGCACCAGTGCCCAGCTCGTCGGCAATGGCCGATGCCAGCGCGTCGGAGGTAAGCGGACCGGTCGCGACGACGCCGGGGCGCGGCAGCTCGGTTGCTTCGCCGGCAACCACGGTGATCTTCGGATGCGCCCGGATCCGGCGATCGACCTCGTCAGAGAAGATCTCGCGATCCACCACCAGGGCGGCGCCGCCTGGCACTCGGGCCAGGTCTGCCGCGGTCAGCAGCAGACTGCCCAGCGACCGCAGCTCCGCCTTGAGCAACCCGTGGGCGTTGACGGTCTCGACCGACTTGAAGGAGTTGCTGCAGACCAGCTCGGCCAGCTTTCCCGTCTGGTGCGCAGGGGTCGACACTGCCGGGCGCATTTCGTGGAGGGTAACCTCGACGCCACGCTCGGCCAGCGCCCAGGCGGCCTCCGAGCCGGCCAGGCCGCCACCGATCACCGTCGCGCGGAGACTCATGGCCACCCGGCGCGGGCCCGCGCCAGGCCGAGCAGGGTGTCGGCAACGGCGTCCGCGGCCACCCCGGTGACGTCGATCTCCGCCTGAGCCTGCCGATACCAGGGCAGCCGCTCCCGTGCCAACGAGGCAAGCCGGGCCCGGCGATCACCTCCGGCCAGGAGCGGGCGAGCGCGATCGTCCGCCAGGCGTGCCGCCGCCTCGTCGGGGTCGACGGCAAGGTGCACGACGAATGCCTGCACGCCTACCGACGCGAGATTGCCGGGCTGCGCCGCCCATCCTCCGCCCGGGGTGATCACGTGCGGCGGCAACCGGAGCGCTTCGACCACGGCTCGGTGCTCGCGGACGCGGAATGCCGGTTCGCCCTCGGACTCGAAGAGCTCGCCGACCGTCTGCCCGGTTGCCCGCTCGAGCAGGGGGTCGATGTCGGTCCAATGGGTCCCGAGCCGCTCGGCGAGGAGGCGCCCCACCGTCGACTTCCCGGCTCCAGGCAGCCCGATCAGCACCAGATGCACCACAGGCGCCTCACGAATCCGGCGGAGACCAGCGGCGACCGAGCCCGGCCAGATAGCTCTCGAGGTTCCGTTCCAACTCGCCCATCGAATCGCCCCCGAACTTTTCCAGCATCGCGTCCGCCAGCACGACCGCGACCATGCTCTCGGCAATAACGCCAAGCGCCGGGACGGCCGTCACATCTGAACGCTCGCTGGCGGCCTGGGCCGGTTTGCCGGTCAGCAGGTCGACCGTAGCAAGCGGGCTCATCAGCGTGGCAATCGGTTTCTTGGCGACGCGAATCACCAGCGGTTCTCCGGTTGTGATGCCGCCTTCGAGACCGCCGGCACGATTGGTTGCCCGCGTAAATCCGCCGCGACGATCGAGATGGCGCGGCTCGGGGGCGGCAATCGGATCGTGGACTTCGGAACCCGGACGCCGGGCAGCTTCGAAGCCCAACCCGATCTCGACGCCTTTCACCGCTGGAATGGCCATCAGAATGCCGGCCAGTCGGCCGTCGAGCTTGCGGTCCCAGGCGACATGACTGCCCAGCCCGACGGGCAGCCCCGTCACCACCACCTCGACCTCGCCACCGAGGGTGTCGCCGGCCTTCTTGGCGGCGTCGATCACCGTGATGATCTCGCGCTCGGCAACCGGATCGAGCACCCGGACCGGCGAGGCATCGGCTGCAGCATTGAGATCCTCGGGCAGCCGGTCCGGACCTGCGCAGCGAACCCCGCCGAGCGAGACCACGTGGCTGCCGACCCGAACGCCGCACTGATCGAGCAGCCGCTTTGCAACGGCGCCGGCCGCGACCCGGGCGACCGTTTCCCGGGCACTGGCGCGCTCGAGGATGTCCCTGGCGTCGATCCGGTCATACTTGAGAACGCCCACCAGGTCCGCATGGCCGGGGCGCGGTCGGGTCACCCGCCGGCGGCGGACCTCTCCGGCGCCTTCGGCGGCCATCACGTCGACCCAGTTGTCCCAGTCGCGGTTTGGAATCAGCATCGCAATCGGCGACCCGAGGGTCTGCCCTGCCCTGACGCCTGCCAGGAACTCGATTGCATCAGCCTCGATCTTCATCCGGGCGCCGCGGCCATGGCCCTGCATCCGGCGGGCGAGGTCGCGATTGACCCAGCCAGCCTCGAGTTCGAGCCCGGCTGGCACCCCTTCGACGGTGGCGACAAACGCCTTCCCGTGGGATTCCCCTGCAGTCGTAAAACGGAAGTGCATCCCGGAAAAGTAACCGATACCGCGGGCGGCTGAGGTGCCGGGATTTCGCTATGAGAAGGGGACAAGAAACGACCGCCGGACCGTTCAACGAACGGCCCGGCGGTCTTGAGGGATCGGGACGAGCGAATCCCCTGGAACTACCTCTCGGTCGTGTTACCGACCCTGGTCGTCCACGATACGCGGCGTGACCAGGATGATCAGGTCCTTCCGGTTCTCGGTGTTCGACGTGAAGCTGAACAGGCTGCCCAGCAGCGGCAGGCTCGACAGCAGCGGAATTCCCGTCCTGGCGCGGGTTACGGTGGTGACCGTCAGGCCGCCGATGACCGCGGTCTCGCCGTCGCCAACCAGGATTTCGTTCTTGGTGTACTGCTTGTCGATGCTGAAGCCAAGATCGGCGGCCGAGAGCTGCTTCACCGCGGAACGCTCGGTCTCGATGTTGAGGACGATCTGCCGATTGTTGGTGACATGCGGCGTGACGTCGAGCTTGATGCCGACTTCTTTCCACTGCACGGTTGCCCGTGCGACCTGGCCCGGGCCGCCGCCGATCGAACTCGCGTCGACGACGCGGACCGGAATCTCTTCACCAACCAGCAAGGTCGCCTTCTTGTTGTCCTTGGTGGTAATGATCGGCTCGGTCTGCACGTCGGTCAGGTCGACCCGCTCGAGCGCATTGAGGAAACTCGTCAGGGTAAACCCGCCGAGCGCAATCGAATAGGTCAGGTCGAGCGCAGCGGACTGAATCGTCGCGTCGGCGTTACCGATGGCCGAGATGGCATTGCCGCCAAGGTCTACGATATTGACGCCAGGCGCGTACGGCTCGCCATCCGAGGTCGGATCAGGGCGCTGAATCAGCCGGTTGTAGAACTGCGATCCGGATCCGAGATCGTACTTGAAGCCGAGCTGCTCGACGTCGGTCCGATCGACGAAGATGATCTTCGCCTGGATCGCGATCTGGGCCGGGCGAATGTCGAGACCGGTCACGAAATCACGTACGTTCGGCACGGTCGAGCGCGGTCCGGTGATGATCAGAGAGTTGCTGCCCGTATCGGCAACCACCCGCGAGCGCGAACCCATCGGCATCACGCTCTTGACCGTCTCGACCAGTTCACCCGCGCTGGCATAGTTGATCTTGACGACCGCGGTTTCCAGCGGCTCGAGCGAATCGATGGCTGCCAGCGTTTCCGGCGCATCGACCCGAAGGATGCCGCCTTCGACTTCCTGAACCGAGAGGCCGTACGCGCCCAGAATCGCCTTGAAAGCATCGGGCCATGGCTTGTCCCGAATTTCGGCGGTAACCCGGGCGTCGATGTTTTTGCCGAGGATGATGGACCGACCGCTGATGGCCTGGAAGCCCGAGACGACGTCCTGGATGCTGGCGTTGTCCCAGCTGACCGTCAGGCGAGGCTCCTGCATCATCACGGCTGGCGAGAAGACCGACGGGCGGGCCACGCGGGACAGCGTCCGCTCGGCCGGTGCGTCAGCGGTGGCCACGGCGGGACGAACCGAGACTTCTTCGGTGTCCGGCTCGACGATCTGCGCGGCAACCGTGCGACCCGCGACCGGCGGCGCCACCACCGGTGGCAAAGCCGCCGCTGCCAGCATCGACCCGGTCGACCAGGCGACAAAGGCCTGATCGGACCCGAAGGCAACCCGGACCTCGTCCTCGCCGCGGATGACCGTGTAGGGCTTCATCCGATCCATCACGAGCACGACCCGGACGACCTCGTCGCTGAATTGGCGCACGCGCATGCCGATGACACCGGCCCGGTTGACGCCGTCGTACTGATCTCGGATGTCGGACGGAAGCGTGGCGCCTCGCAGATCGAGGACGATACGCGCCGGATCTCTCAGTGTCATGTCAGTGACAGACACGGCGCCCTGGATCCGAATTGCCAACTCGGCGCCGCCTTCGACGGACCGAAGGCTGACCGCGCGGACTTCACCACTCGGCACCGCTGCCCGAGAGACCGGCACGCCACCCAACGTCAACACGGCGGCCGCCATGACCGACCAGGAACTGAACCTCATTTAGTTCTCCTCCTGCTTGCGAAGCGACACGGTTTCCTGACGCTCCGTACCGAAGTCATCGATGGTGAAGGTGACGTCTTTGGGCCGAACGCTGGTAACCCGCATCCGTCCAAGGCGATCGCCGGGACGGAGATTGTACTTCCGATTGCCCACCTTTTCGCGCATCACGACGACACTGCCGCTGGTCGAGCGCGTATCGTAGTAGATCGCCACGAGGACGAGATCCGGCAGCTCCGGTCCGACGCGACTGGAGGCCAGCAGGGACTGGAACGGATCGCGACTCCCGCCGCCGTACGAGAAGCTTTCCCGCCCGAGCGTCTCTTCCTCGTTCGTCACTGCCGAATCGAGGGTCGTCTCGGCGGAATCGAGCGAACCTGCGGCGGAGTCCGCCGGGGCCGCTGCGGCCGAGACGGTCGCGGAATCCACCACGGCAACCGTGGCAGGTGTCAGCGCCGCCCGCTTGGCCTCGCCGTCCTCATCGCCACCGCATGCGGTCAGGGCCAGCGCAAGCGCGCTCCCGAGACCGAGCAGGGTTCTAGCGGCCATTGTGGCCTCCTTCCGGCGTTGCCGCCTGGCCCTTCACGTAGGTCCGAATCTGAAACCGCGCCTCGAGTACTGCGCGGGTGGTGTCGCCCAGCGCCCGCGCGTGTGCCGCCTGCGCAGACGCGACGGTCAGATCATAGGGAACGATGATCCGACGCAGGCTCGCAATGTCCGAAAGGAACTCGCCGATCTGATCGTAGCGGCCGACCACGGCAAGGTTATAGCTGTAGGTATCGAACGGAGCGGGACCCGCGACCACCGGCTGCGGAACCACCTGCGCCAGGTCGACCCCGCGAATCTTGGCGCGGGTCGAGATGTCGTCGAGCAGGTTGGGGACCTCGTTCCGCTCGGGCACCAGCTGACGGAGCAGCGACAGGGTGCTTCGGTTCGATTCGATCCGTGTCTTCAGTTCCTCGATGGTGCCGCGCGCCAGATCGCGCTTGACGCTGTCGGTCTGGGCCTCGAGCATGGTGATCGAGTCCTGCACCATCTTGACCTGCTCCTGCTTGACGGGCACGCCCTGCACCCCGATGGCGCTGACCGCCTCGCCGGAGTAGAACATGTATCCGATCAGGCCGGCAAAGACGACGCCGAGCAGCGGAGCGGCTTTGGGATTGTCGAGTAGAGCCATGGCTCAGTCCTCCCGCTGGGCGACGGTGGTGGTCCCCGGAGCGTTGGCCTCACCCTGCCCGGTGGCCCGCGACGGGGCCGTGGGACGCTGGTAGGTCGCTCGCAGAACGAAGGCGGTAACGGCCCGCTCCCGCTCGAGTATCGTGTTGGCCGAGACCGCGGTGACTTCGCTCAGATAGGGCGAATCCTCGAGCTGCCGCAGCAAGCGGGTGTACCCTTGGATGTCGACAGTCCGCCCGCTGATGGAGACCTGAACCGGCGGCGCAACCGCTGCGGCCGAATCGGCCACCGGCGCAGCCGCCGCGACAGACACAGTCTGGACGTCCGTGAGCCAGGTGTACGGAGGCACCGCCCGCGCGACCTCGTCGAGGATTCGCGGCCAGACGTAACGCTCGCCGTCCACCGTATTGATGGTCCGGATCTGCGCCTGGATCGAATCACGAACCGACTCGAGCCGGCGCTTTTCGCCCAGGAACGCCCGGAAGCGCTGATGCTCGGCCCGCGCCTGCTCGAGCTTCGGTTCGAGGTCGGCCAGTTCGCTCGAGGTGGTGAGCTGAGCAACCGCCACGTAGCCGAGCCAGGCGACGCTCACCGCCAGCGCAGCCAGACGGTAGGGATCCTTGATCTTCTGGCCGGCACTCTTGAGCCCCGCGAGCACGCCCGCAACGGGCGACGCCGCGCGGGCTCGTTTCGCACCCGGCTTGAGATTGATTGCAATCATCGTCGTCGAACCCTCTCTTCTTCGATCAGGCTGCCTGCCGCAGCGCCAAGCCCACGGGCAGCATGAGCAGCGGGGCGACTTCATCCACGTTCAACTGATCGAACACTCCGTCGGCTACCTGGATCCGTTCGATCGGATTGGCGAGCTGGACCGGCAGCTTGAGCCGATCACCCAGCACCTTGGCAAGTCCCGGAATCCGCGCGCCACCACCCGAGAGAAAGAGGCGGCTCAGACCGGCCGTGGACCGGTTGGATGTCTGCAGGAAGGCCGCAGCCCGTTCGATGCCGACCGCGAGCTCTTCACCCCGGCTCTGCAGGAACGGCGTCAGCACATCCGAGACTTCAAAACCCTGGAGCAGCTTGGCAGCTTCATCGGACGAGAGGCCGCGTTCCCGCTGCAGATCTTCGCGGAACCGCCGCGTGCCGATCGGCAGGTCGCGCGTCAGCACCGGAACGCCCTCTTCGAGAATGTTGACGTTGGTAACCTCGTGGCCGATGTTGACCAGCCCGACCACACCCTTCATCGCTTCCGGGTAGTTGACCTCGAAGGCGTTGTGGAGGGCAAAGGCATCGACATCGATGACCGACGGGTCGACCCCGATGTCCTTGAGCAGCGACACCTTGGTTTCGACCAGTTCCCGCTTGGCCGCGACCAGCAGCACCGACATCTGCAGACCTTCAGACTCGGGATCGAGAATCTGGAAGTCGAGTTCGACGTTATCCATGTCGAACGGCACGTGCTGCTCCGCTTCCCAGCGAATCAACTCGCGCGCTTCGGTTTCCTTCATCCGATCCATCGGGATCTTTTTGATGATCACGTCCCGCCCGCCAACCGCAGTCACCACGTTCTTCGGCTTGATCCCGGCCTCAGCGAAGAGGTTCCGGATCGCCTCGGACACGATGCCCGGGTCCATCACTTCGCCTTCGACGATGGCGTCATCGACGACAGTCGCCATGGCAACCTTCGAAAGCACCGGTTCACCGGAGCCATGCGAGATCACCGCGAGCTTGATGAGGCCGCTCCCGATATCGAGACCGACCGTGGTTCGGGTGCGGTTAAACAGTGCCATGTCTCGCCCAAGTGGCTAGATGGTTGACGGTCACGCTAGGAATAGTGCAAACTTTTGTCAAGGCGACGACGCGCTCGCGATCTCGTCACTCAAATCTTTATTTTTCAACACCTTAGCACTACCGAACACCTTGAGCCTCCGCCCCTGACCCTCAGGCGGCGTCCAGCCGCTGGTGTAAACAAGTAACGTGGTGGCGGGCAACCGTTATGCCAACCGTGGCAGCCGGGTGCGATCCTCCGCATCCGCCGCACTATCCCATTTCTCGACAACGAGTTACGCGAGCCGTGCTGGCGGGGAGCCGAGAGACGACTTCCGGTCATCATCCGGAACCACCGCAAAGTCCACTAGCCGCCGCGAACCGCTATTGATGTGCTTGGACCCACGGACGGGCAATCGGGTACGGTGTGAGCACCGAATCGCCGGCTTCCTGGCGGAGTCCAACCAGCAGGGCCTGCGAGCTGGCTGCAAGATCTCGCGCAGCCAGGTCGCGCTGGACAGCCCGAACCTCGAGCATCCACACCGTTGGCGATACCCGGAGGAGCCGGCGTTCGACCAGCGTCCGGACGTGCACCGATTCGCTCGGAAACGATTGAGCCTCTCCTGGCAGCAGCGCGGGTGCAGCCGCGGTCCACTGTCCCTGGAACCAGCCCGCCAGCTCACCCTCGGCCGCGCGGCGAACCGTAAGCTCGACAAAGGCGGCTCGACCGGCTCGAAGCTCGTCCGCAGCCGCTGGTGCCCCAACGCCAACGAGGAGAGCCAGGCCCGCCAGCAGCGAGAGCGCAACGACAATCATGGTACGTTGACGAGACGCAACGCGAGGGCGAGACTGTCGCCCGCTCGGGGAACGACGCCGGGTCCAACCGCGGTCTCCCGCCCGGTCAGCAACCGAATCCGCACTTCGAGTCCTGTGGCACCAGCGGGCACGATCTCGAACCCGCCAGGGGCCAGCGGTCCGAGCGCCGGCTGAACAACTCCGCCCGAGGCCGTACCAACCTGGCCGAGTTGCCAGGAGCCCGCTGAGTTGTAGGCACGCAACTCGAGCGGCTCGAAGCTCCGTGCAACGGTCGCCTCCGGAACAGGCTCTGAGTACGCGGCGGGGACAATCCGGTAACGAGCCCCGACTGCGCCTCCGGGGCAAGCAGCCACCTCGGGACCTGAGGCAACGGCCGCCGGCAGCCAGGCATCGAGCCGGCTCGCGGAATCACCGGGGAGATAGATGAGGAGACTGTCCCTGCCGCTGACAGGCAGCCGTTGGCGCCAGGCGCCGAGTTGCGTCGGGTCGACGGTCAGGGTGTCGCCGCTGAGTCGACAGACGGCAAGCAACCCCGTCTGGCCCCGGTAGGCGACACGCCCGGCGCCCAGGACCGCGTAATCCGGCCCCGCCACCGAGTCAGACCCGAGCCCGGCCCACTCCCAGCGAACCAGTTTGGCGGCAGTGCGCAGCGATGCGGTGGCGGCAAGGCGTTCCAACCGGCTCCGTCCGCTCCGCTCCGCTGCCACCTGAACCCGAATGGCCATGGTGAGCAGCACCGCAGCGACGACGACCGCGACCAGCAGTTCGACCAGGGTCACCCCACGTCTCGCGATCATCGGCAGCTCACCCTGGTACGGACGCTGTCGACCAGGACCCGCCCAGCCGCTCGCGCGCGCGCTTCGATGCTCAGCTCGATCAGAGTCGAGTCGCCCCGCACCGACCAGACGAGGCCGACCCCATCCGGGGTGTAGCCGGATCCGGACCCCGGCACCAAGCAGTTCGGCCGAGCCATTCGGTAACCCCGCTCCAGCCGAGCCAACTCGGTGTCGACAGCCCGCGCCATTGCGGTCCAACGCCTGCCGATGGCCACCGCGTGACCGGTTTCGACCGACGCCTTGAGCGCCACGATCGACGCGATGGCCAGCATCACCACCGCCGTCATGACTTCGAGAAGGCTGAACCCCGCGCGCGACTTGGGCATGGTGCCAAGGTGCGACGCGGCCAAGTCAGGCCACTAACCGTTTTGCTGCAATCTGGATGAAATCAACGCGAACGAACGAGAAGGCTCAGGCGAGCCCGTACCGGTTGAGCTTGTAGAAGAGAGTCCGTAAGCTGAGCTGCAGCACCTTGGCGGCCTCGCGTCGAGTTCCGCCGCAGGCGGCGAGCGCCCGAAGGATGACCTCGCGCTCGAACGCCTCGACCTGTTCCTTGAGCGGCAATTCGGTACCGCCGGGACGGGTCGTTGGCGCGGTGCTGACGAGCACCGGAAAATCAGAGCGATCGAGCTTGCCTGTGCTGCTCAGCACCGCAGCGCGTTCGACCACCTGCCGCAGCTCGCGCACGTTGCCTGGCCATGAGTAGGACACCAGGGCCGCCATGGCCTGGGGCGTGATGCTGATCGGCCGACCGGTCTTGGCCGCCACCTGCTGCAGGAAATGCGTGACCAGCGCCGGGATATCGTCACGACGTTCACGGAGGGCCGGGATGTCGAGCGTGGTGGTGCCAATCCGTTCGGCCAGGTCGACCTGGATCAGGCCTTCATGCACCAGACGATCGAGCCGTTTCTCGGCCGTAGCCATCAGCCGAACGTCGCTATCGGACGCGATCACGAGCTCGGTCGGGCGCCCGTTACGGCCGTTCCGATGTCCCAATCGGCTGACCAGAGAACGTTGGCTCTCGGGCGACAGCCCCTCCACCTCTTCCAGGAGCAGGGTGCCACGACTGGCCGAGCGCCAGACGCTCTGGGGATCGGCCGGATTGAGCGCAGCGTCATCGCTGCCGAAGAAGTCGGGAGTCGCGGGGCAATCGATGGCCACGAAGGCGCCATCGCCGCGCCGGCTGAATCGGTGCATCGCTCGCGCCAGGAGAGCCTTGCCGGTACCGCGTTCGCCGGTAATCAGTACGGCGTGATCCGACGCCGCTGCCCGCGCAGCCACCTCGAGGATCGAACGCATCCGCGCATCCTCGGCAATGACCATGGGTTCGAGACCCTTGGAGCCGATGGTGGCGCGCAGGGTCGCGACTTCGTGGCGGAGCCGGTCGCGCTCTTCGGTCTGCCGAAGCGCGAGGAGAACTTCTTCAGGGAGTGACGGTTTGCGCAGAAAGCCGTCCGCACCTTCACGCAGCGCTGCGCTTGCCAGAGCCGACTCACCGGGCCCACCCGACACCAGGACGACGCCCGTTCCGCCGCCGGCTCGATAGCGCCGCAGGAAGGTCAGGCCGCCCTCACCCGGTAGGGCAAGGTCACAGAGGATCAGTCGGATACCGCAGGCCTGGGCTTCCAGAAGGGCTGCGTCCGGATCCCGTCGAAATGCGACTTCGTACCCGACGTCTTCGAGGTACGGCGCAACCGTGTGTTTGAGAGATTCGTCGGCGTCGAGCAGCAGTACCCGCATGGCAGTCCTTGATCGCGCGCCGAGTGTACTAAGAGCAGATGATCTGGCCGTCAGTCGTTCCCGCGGTCCCACCGACCGAGACAGTGCACTCGTCGAGGGTCGAGGTGATCGAACTGTTGGAGACCGTTGCGGTGTAGCCCGAGTTGGTAGCCGAAATCGCTGCCGAGTTCCCGGTGGAAAACGTGAAGTTGGTTGACGCCTGCAACGCTGCCAACGTCGCGAAGGTGGTATGGTCGGCCCAGTAGGCTTCCTGCGCAGTCATGATGTTCCGGAGATCGGAACGGATCGAGGCCAGCTTGCCCTTGTCTTTGGTCGCCGCATACTTCGGAATAGCGAGGGTCGCGAGAATCCCGATCACCACGACCACCACGAGAAGCTCGATCAGCGTGAAGCCCCCGCGACGTGACTGCTGTGCCATGATCTCCCTCCTTCCCGTGAAAGTGTTTGCCGTGGCAGGTGCACGAACGGGGACGTCCACGACTACGCGAGAACGCCCCCGCTAGAGCGACAGGATCAGCTGCAGGTAATGACGCCGTCGTTGGCCGTGGTGGCACCGGCGCCGACCTGAACGGAACAGGTCGAGAACCCGGCCGTGATCGAGCTGTTGGTGGCCGTCGCGGTGTAGCCGCTGGCTACTCCATTAACAACCATCGTGTTGCCAGCCGAAAGCGAGAAATTGCTGGCGTTCTGAAGCTGACCAAAATTGCCGTAAGTGGCGTGATCCGAGAAGTACGCCTCCTGAGCGGTCATGACGTTCCGGAGGTCAGTCCGAACCGAGGCCAGCTTGGCCTTGTCTTTGGTCGCCGCGAACTTCGGAATCGCGATGGCGGCCAAGATGCCGATGATCACAACCACGATCAGCAGCTCGATGAGCGTGAAACCCTTACGATTGAACATGCTTCCTCCGAGTGGGGTACGATGTTGATCCTGAACCAAGCGGTGTCGCTCGTCCGGTGAAACTGAGGAGCAACGTTGGTGCCAGGGTAACTCATCGGATGCAACCCGTTGCCTTTAAATGCGTTATGAGAATGTTGCACGCCAGGATGCAGGCTTTTGTTGGCGCCGCCGCGTTGGACTTTGCAAGCGGACGGAGGCCGGAGGGTGGTAATGGGGTGCCCGCCGAGGTTCCCCGGTTCTTGCAACGGAGGGGGTTCTCATGACCCGACCGAACCTTTTTGCCGGCCTCGCCCTCGCCGGGCTCTGCCTGGCCGCGACAGTAACCGGCCTCGGCAACGACTACGCCCAGGATGACCTTCCGGTCATCAAACAGAACCCGATCGTCCACCAATTGACGAGTCCCGGGGCGTTCTTTTCCGAGTCCTATTGGCCCAAACCGTTCCCCCCCGCGTTGTACCGTCCTCTGGCGACGACCGGATTCGCGGTGCAATGGCAATTGGGGGGCGGATCACCGCTCGCGTTCCGATTGGCCAGCATTCTGATGTACGCGACAGCCGGGTTCGCTGTCTTCATGCTGGCGCGACTCCTCCTGCCGTTCGGTGCCGCCTGGGTCGCCGCTGCGCTGTTCATGATCCACCCGGTGCATGTGGAAGCTGTCGCCGTTGCCGTCAACCAATCCGAGATCATGGTGGGACTGCTGGCGTGTCTCACGGCGCTCTGTTATCTCCGAGCCCGGGAAGGCTCGGAGTTCACGGCACGGCACGGCGCCACCCTGTTCGCTCTCTATCTCGCCGCGACGCTGTTCAAGGAAAGCGGGCTCGTCATCATCGGCCTGATCGTCGCGGCGGAGTTGACCATCGTTCGCGACAACCGGCCCCTCACGACGCGACTGGCCGCCATCCGCCCGCTGCTGCTGGTCATGCTATTGGGAGCGACCTCGTTCTTCGCCATCCGAACGCTGGCCCTCGGAGGTGATCCGGTTGGTACGTTCACGGCCGAGGCCTTGGCCGGGCAATCGATGGGCGGTCGGGCCATTACCATGCTGGCCGTGGTGCCCCATTGGTTCCGCCTGTTACTCTGGCCGGCCAACCTGCAGGGCGACTACTCGCCCAGGGAAATCGAGCAGGCAGCGGCATGGGGAATCGACCAGACGCAAGGCGCGCTTCTGCTCGGACTGGCCGTTGCGCTGACCATTCTCACCTGGAAGCGGCACCCGGTCGTGGCGTTCGGGCTGCTCTGGACCGGGATCGGGCTCTTCCCGGTCAGCAACGTCCTGGTCCCTACTGGCATCGTTCTCGCCGAACGGACCCTCTTTCTTCCGAGCATCGGCATGATGCTGACCATCGGTGGCCTCGCCGAACCTCTCATGGCGCGAGTGAAAGCGGCTACCCCGCTCGTCCGCTGGGCGGCGGTTGCCGGGTTGACCGCCATCCTCGTCATGGGCACGACGCGAAGCGCGAGCCGCCAGCGGGTATGGAAGGATCAGATCACCTTCTGGTACCAGACCACGATCGATGCGCCATTCTCGTATCGGGCGCGCCACGCCCTTGCCCAGCTCCTGTTTCAGGCAGGCGCTCAAGGCCGGGCCGAGCGAGAATACCGTCTGGCCATCGCGCTCTACCCCACCAACTGGGGTCCGATGGTGGACTTTGCCGACAAGCTCCGACTCGACGGTCAATGCGCTCCCGCCGTGCCTCTGTATCGTCAAGCCCTCACGCTGTCCTCCGAGCAAACCGCCACGAGGGCCAGCCTCATCGCCTGTCTGCTGGACCTCGGCCACTATACCGAGGCACGATCTGCCGCGCGTGAGGCGCTCCAGCATGTTACCCAGCCCCGGGCCATCGGGTTGCTCCAGACATATATCCAGACGGCGGACAGCGCCCAGGCAGTCGGGGCCCTTCCGGGTACGGTCAAGTTGCCGCCTCCGCCGCCGGAGGATTCCAGCGGGTCATGACGGGCGGTCGGAAACCGACGATCACACCCGGCGCGGCATTGCTGATCGCGGGCCTGGTGCTGCTCGCGACGGCGCGTTCACTCCAGAACGGGTTCTCGTTCGACGACGTCCACATCATCCTCGAGAACGCGCAGGTTCACAGTCTCGCACCGCCATGGGAGTATGCTCAGCAGAGCTACTGGCCCCCTCGCGACCTCGGCGCCGCCTACCGACCCTGGACCATCTGGTGGTTCGCGATTCAATGGCAACTCGGCGCCGGTGCGCCGTGGGTCTTTCACCTGTTCAACCTGCTGCTCACCGCCGCGGTAACGTTCTCGGTGTACCGGCTGGCCACCCGCCTGCTTTCTCCGGTGGGGGCGGTGGCCACTGCCGCGCTCTTTGCCGTGCATCCGGTTCACGTCGAGGCAACCGCCAACGTGGTCGGACAAGGCGAACTGTGGATGACGCTCTTCGTCCTGCTCGCCTGCACCGCCTATCTGGACGTTCGCCGAACGGGAGCCGTGCCCGCTCTCCGGCAACGTTTGGTCTTGGGCATCCTCCTCGTTCTCGCGAGCGCCTCCAAGGAGCAAGGGCTCGTCCTGCCGGGCCTCATCGTCCTGATCGAGTTCATGGCAGTCGGTCGAAGCGAATCCTTCCGCACTCGCCTTGCCGCGATCGGACCAACCCTCAGTGTGCTGCTGGCTTCGGCCGTGGGAATGCTGCTGGGCCGATACCTCGTCTTGGGAAAGTTGGGTCAGGGCGCGATTGCGGCCCAACTCGACACGCTCGACCTGGGACAGCGTGTGCTGGTGATGTCACCCATGATTGCGGAATGGATCCGTCTCCTCGTCTGGCCCCGGCACTTGGAGACGCAGTACAGCCCACCCGCATACGGGGCCATGCCAGCAACGTTGACCCCAGTGGTGGTCGGCCTCGGTTTGCTGGTCACCCTGATAGCTCTGGCGGTCCTGGCTCGCCGATCCGCACCAACCGTGACCTTGGGGCTCGCATGGACCGGCTGTGCCTTGCTTCCGGTGGCCAACATCTTCTTCCCGACGGGTATCGTGATTGCCGAACGAACGCTTTTCCTTCCGAGCGTCGGCGCAATCTTGGCGGGAGTCGCAGCTGGAGCGTGGGCAGCGGCACGTGCGGAACGCCTGCGCCCGGTGTTCAGCGGAGTCCTGGCGACGCTGATCGTGCTGGGATCTGCGCGGAGCTTTTCGCGACAAGCCATCTGGCGTGATACCCAAACGACCCTGGCCCAAACCGTCATCGACGGCCCGCGGAGCTATCGTGGGTTCCAGTCGTACGGAATGGAATTGGCGTGGCGCGGAAATCCTCGAGCGGCCATTCCCTACTTTGCGCGTGCGGCCGCACTGTATCAAGGGGATCGCCGTGTCTTCGAGGACTGGGGACAGGCCCTCCGCAGGATCGGCCGCTGCGACGAGGCTATCGCGGTCCTTACGAAGGGCCTGGCTCACCACTCCGATGCGACCGTAATGCGGAGTCGCCTGTTCGAATGTCTGATGGCGACTGAGCAGTACCGGGAAGCCCTCGACATCGCCGAACGGGGCGTGTCACTCGGCCAGCCCGAATTCGAAGGAGCAGCACAGCGGGCCCGAGCGCGCCTCAGGTCCGAATAACCCCCGGAGCTCGCCAGAGCCCGCAATCGCCGCCGAAGGTCTTTGTTAATTCACTCCCGAGTTAGAGAGGCGGCAGCCGAAAGTCCCTTTTTGCCGAAGCCGCGAGGTATGCCTTCGCCTTTGGTTCAACCACCGAGCCCGCACGATACAGCTCCCGCAGTGCTGCAACCCCTTCATCACCCAACCCCTCCAGCCCGCCGACTGCATACAGCTGTATCGATGTACTGCTATGAGCAACCATAGGATGGCTCCGCTCGGCGGAGGGTGGTCGCGTTGCCGGTTCCCGCGCGACATTTGCAAGGAAAGCGGCAGCATCTCGCTGCTCGGCTTGGACAGCCACCGCCTTAACTATATAGGAGCGCATCAACCGGTCATCGCTTCGAGCCTGCTGATACACTCGCGCAAGGCGGTCAACCACCCCAGGCAACGTGACCATCAAGCCCCGGCTACGCGGGTTACCGAATTCGAACGCAATCTTGCCCACCGCTTCAAGCCGGCGAGGGTTACGAGCATCCTCCGCCGCCCTCTCTAAGCTGTCCAGCACACGCGCCGCAGGCTGAGGAACGTCCGGTGGCTGTTGCGCTGCAATACCCTTTACATCAGCAACCAGGACTCCAAGTACAGTCAAACCACCACAAAGCACCTGAGCAATTGAGTGCCTCCAGCCCGGCCTAACAGGATCGATGCCTATTGACACTTATTTCCTCCCACTCTTGGCAATACAATCATATCGAACTGGTATTTCGGTGGAGAATACCTCATGTCAAGCATAAAAGTGCGCATGCACGATGGATGCGTACCCACGTTGTCATAGACATGAAGATGAGCCACATCAGACCACCCTTCGATTCGCTCGTTTGCTCCTGACACCAACCCAGAAACAGCACTGACCAGATGACTTCTACTCGCTCTCACCAGTGGCTCGGTAATCTGATAGGGGTCATTCTCAGGCAAACGGGCACCTATGTAGGCCCGTGCTTGATGGCCATTCGCAACACTCCAATCGGTGTTTGGCACCTTAGTGCCCATAAACTCGTGCGCCAGAAGGAGGCTCCGCCATAGATCAATATCGTGATACTGACAGTATTTATTGTATGTGTAAAAGTTGACAATGACAGGATCCGTCGGACCTAGTCCAAGGGCAGCCCGGCAAATGGAAAGATCATCCCCGTGAGTCAGAGAATCGACCGCGCCATTCGGCCCTAGGCTAGGGTTTAGTTCAGATGCACGCTGAATCCGGTAGTGGGCCGATCCAATATACCATAGGCCCTGATTGGGACCGGTTGATACGACCGTAGGAATCGCGCCGCTATCGGGGAATACGGTCGCAGAAGGCTGGATCCAATCCTGAAGGCCCGGGCCGTATATGCAAGATCGCACGTCACGATTGACCCCCAACGTGCCGTCTCCTGGGAGGGACCCAGTACTGTCAATTAAGAAGGACTGATAGAAAGTACACAGTGGAAGAGTGTCCTGGACCATGTTCCACTTCGATCCGTCAGTCCACGACCAGCCACGAGATTCAACGCCAATGGACGCCAACGCCGTGTCCGAGACACCCGAAATGCTGGCCACAACACTCACTATGCCGGAGGTGACAGCTGCACCGGACCAAACATCTGCAGGATCAATCACCGTGATTGCCGATAAGGCCGAATCGGCTGGCTCAAACTTCCAACGAGACACTGAGAACGGAACGTTTCCGACAGTACTCGCTGTGCACGTAACGGTCTCGGCCCGCGTGGGTGAGGCAGGTAAGCAACTAACCGTTAGGCGCGGAAGCACCGTAACACGACTCGAGAAGGCCAGACTGTCCCCTTGAGCAATTACACTTACTTTCATCGTACCAGACTTTGATGGCACATAGTTGCAGACTGCCATATTGGGCAGACAAACGCTCTGTGGACTCCCAACATCGGGATGGAATACCCAGTAACTCGAGATTCCAAATGGAACCTGAACACCATCAAAATGGGTGGGCGTGATCGATGCAGAGAAGGTAACTGTATCCCCGCGATAGATCGTGACCGAATCGGGAAGGAATGTTACATCGGCGCGAATCTTTTCGACCGTGACCGTAATATCTTCACCAGAATACACGTAACACGGAACAGTGGTCTTATTGCATGTGGGGCTTGCAGCTGTGATGTTTGCCGGATGTGGATTCCAAAGTACTCCTCCGTCACCGCGGACTAACAATGCAACGTCAAAGTCTCTGGGCATACCTGGATAAAAACAGAACCCGTAGCTTCCCTGGACAGAGAACTGCACTACTACATTTGCCTGGCAAGTGTTCGAAACCCAGAAGCCACCGGGATCAAAGGGACCGATTATTACTGTACCAAAGTAACCAGCCGGCGGCGGCGGACCCCAGTTGGTAATCGGCGTAATTGTCCCGGAAGCCACTACGCGGAGCAGGGTTGTCCTTGCATATGTACCTATACCAACTGGACCGACAATGGTGTTGTTATCTTGGGGCGTCAAAGTGATCGTTTGAGTCGTGCTTCCAATCTCGACGACTCTGAAGGTCGGTACAAGTTCGGCACGCTGTTCGTCTTTCGCCCCGGGCTCCGCCACCGAGAACGTAGTCGGCTCTCGCTCACATGCACTTCCGACTATCACCATTGCGGCAACTAGACTCTGCCCGAAGAGACGCGCTAGCATTCGAATTCTCCTGAGAATCCCTAGACCTGCTACGTTCGGCCGCACTGTCGACGACGACCTGAGCTATACAACGAGTACAGTAGGCGTTCAAACCCCAGCGAGCGGCCCAACCGGAAGTGTACCGATTGCTCGGCACCTTCGTTCTAAAGAATATCGGAATACGAGCCTACCTGTGCAATAGGGCCGATTGGCCCTATACGGATTTCGGCCATTCCTCCGGAGTCTTGGCCTTAGGTCATCCGCGTTGGAGGGCGACCTTCGCGTGCCACAGCCCTCGAGATCTGCCCTCCCGACGACTGAAAACGATTACACCCGCACGCACCCGCTATCTTTGTTACAACGCGAAGCGTCGAGGGTCCGATCGCATGTCTGTACGCTCTCATACCACCCTGGGCATCGTCGCCACCGCTGCGGGCCTCCTGGGATCCATCGCCCTCCTTAGCGGTTGCGCAGCCAGAGCCGCGACGACCGCGCCGCGCGGCTATACGGTCATCGCCGAGTATCCGCACGATACCTCGGGATACACCCAGGGCCTGGTCTATCGCGGCAACGGGCCGCTCTTCGAATCGACGGGACGCTACGGACACTCGGAGCTGCGCAAGGTCGACCTCAAATCCGGCCGAGTCGAGCAACGGATTCCCCTGCCGGCCACCCGATTCGGCGAGGGGTTGACATCGCTCGGCGGCAAGCTGTACCAGCTCACCTGGCACGAGCAGATCGCCTACGTCTACGACGAAACGGCCTTCCGACTGATCGACTCGATTCCCTACGCCGGCGAGGGCTGGGGTCTCGCAACCGACGGCGCCTCGCTGATCGTGAGCGACGGCAGCGATTCGTTACGATTCGTCGACCCCGCCACCTTTGCGCTCCGCCGCGCCGTGAAGGTCCGGTACTCCTCGCGGGAACCGGCGGACAAGCTCAACGAACTCGAATACATCGGCGGCGAGTTGTTTGCCAATGTCTACCAGAGCGATTGGATCCTTCGCATCGATCCGAAAGACGGAACGGTCCTCGAGGTCATCGACCTGAGCCGCCTGCTCCCCGCTTACAGCGCCCAGAAAACGGACGAGGACGTTCTCAACGGCATCGCCTTCGACGAAGCAACCGGGCATCTGTATGTCACCGGCAAGCGATGGCCGCGGCTATTCGAGCTCAAGCTGGACCGTCCACCAGGTACGCAGGCACCCTGAATCCGGCCATGGTTCACGCATGATGCGCGTCCTGGCCGACCTGACGCTGGTGGTCCACCTCGCCTTCATCGCCTTCGTGGCCGTGGGCGCGCTGCTCCTGCTCCGCTGGCCCCGGCTCGTCTGGCTCCACCTCCCGCTGGCCGCGTGGGGCGTAATCGTCGGGTGGGGCAACTTTACCTGCCCGCTTACGCCGCTGGAGAACTACTTCCGCCGCCGCGCCGGCGAGACCGGGTACAGTGGGGGCTTCATCGAGCACTACCTCACACCGCTCATCTATCCAGACGGCCTGACTCGCGCTATCCAACTGGCCCTCGGCGCCTTCCTACTCGTCCTCAACCTGGCCCTCTACTGGTACGTGTTCCGGCGGCGGACCCGTTCGGACTCACCCGAGCCGGGGACGACCCGCACCCGCGACGACAGCCAGCCGTCCGGGTAACCGCTCCGGCGGCGTGTCGGTTCGGCAGCACGCCATCGCGCCGGACCGCGCGTCGTTTGGTACGATTGACTACGATATTTAGGGAAGCACGTACAGTCATGTAGCCCTCGAGGCGGCTAAGACCGGACTCCCCGTGGTGGCGATCGTCAGCCCCAATCAGATGGCACCCGCAGGCGGGCGCTCGCGTCCCGCCCGGCGGGACGACATTCTCCCTATCGAAGGTTCCGATGCGATCGACCCTTCCCGTTTGGACTCCTGCTCCTGGCGGCGGCCTGCAGCGACTCGCTTGCCTCGCCCGAATCAGCCCTCGTCGTCACGCCCGATCGGGCGGCAGTTTCGCGCGACGACCAGCGCATCACCATCCCGTTCACACTGACCACCGCGGCGGCGTCCAGGTGTTCGTACCGGCCTGCGGCGATCAGGCAAGCGTCGTCGTCGAGCACGCGACCAGCGCCGGCTGGGCACCCTACGTCAGCGGATTCTGCCTGGCCGCCCTCGCCGCCGCACCGATTCCGCTGGCGGCGGGCGGCACCTTGACCGGAAGCGTCAGCATCCCCGGCAAGACAGGCAGCTATCGGCTCCGACCTCGCTTCTCCGTCGATATCGGCGGCACGGAGATCGTCGGCGCGTCATCCGCACCTGTCGAGGTGCCGTAGCTGGCGGCCGCCTCAGGCGGCGGGGATACCACGCAATACCTCGACACCCCGTGTTACATCGTGTCCGGACGGGTCCTGGAAGACCTGGAGATCGAATTCCGGGACGACGGCCAGGAGGTGATCGAAGACATCGGCCTGAATCCCTTCGTACACCGCCCAGCGCGTATCATTCGTGAAGACGTAGATCTCGAGCGGGATACCGTGCTCGGTGGGCGAAAGCTGGCGGACGAGAAACGTCATGTCCTGATGGATTCGCGGATGGGCCCGCAGATAGGCGATACAGTACGCCCGGAAGGTGCCGAGATTGGTGATGCGGCGCCCGTTGCCCAGGATCGACAAATCGGTACCCTGCCTCCGGTTTTCCTCCTCGATCTCGATCTGTTTGTCGGCCAGATACTGCGTGAGCAGATCGATCCGGCGCCATCCCTCGACCATATCCGGGGTCGCAAAGCGCACCGAGCGCACATCCAGGTTGAGCGCCCGCTTGATCCGGCGCCCGCCGGATTCGAACATGCCGCGCCAGTTCTTGAACGAATCCGAGATCATCGTATACGTCGGAATCGTGGTGATCGTCTTGTCCCAGTTCTGCACCTTGACCGTGGTGAGCGAGACGTCGATCACATCGCCGTCGGCGCCCGCCTTCGGCATCTCGATCCAGTCGCCCACCTGGACCATTCGATTGACCGACAAGAGAATCCCGGCGACGAAGCCAAGGATGGCGTCACGAAACACCAGCAGCAGCACGGCCGTCAGCGCACCGAGCCCCGACAGGAGGTAGACTGGAGATTTATCGAGCAGCGCCGCGAGCACCATGATGATCCCGATGAGCGCCGCCACCAGCTTGACCGCCTGGCCAAACCCCTTAATCGGCATCCGTTCGGCGTGACCGGATCGATGGGCAATCAACTGCATCGCGTCGATTGCCGCGAAGACGACCGCCAGCCAGATGAAGGTGAGGTAGGTGGTCACCGCGCTCCGCAGTCCGGCCAGGACCTCGGGGCTTCCCCCCAGGACGTCGCCCCCAATGGCATTGATGACGATTGCCGGAGCCAGGTGCGAAAGCCGGGTAAACACGCCGGCCTCGAGCATCGCGTCGTCCCAGCGGAACTGGGTCCGGGCAATCACCGCCCTGACCGCGCGAAGGATGACCTGCTTGGCCACGACGTTGGCGAACCACGCGAGGCCCGCGAGCACTAGGATCCCGGCTACCGTCGTCGTGATATCGGCGACATTGGGCGGAAGTCCGGTCCAGTCGATCAGCTCACGAAACCATCGCATCAGGTTATCCATCGATTCTCCTTGTCATTCACCCTGCCTCGGACGGCGACCAACCCTCGACCCCATCGGGACCGTCCCAGGGTACCCAAGGCCGCAGAATGAGGCAACCAAACGGCAGCACAGTCGCTCGGCACCGACAGACCTAACCTCCTTTCGCAAAAGACGTTACAGCACCCGACCACGGCAAACCGCCCGCGACTGGGGCCGATCGTCGATGCCGGGTCGAGCGAGCAGTCGACCGCCCCCGAACGGAACCGTCCCCGCCAGTGTATTTTTGAGGCCCTTTTTCAACGCCCCTTTTGCATGCGGACGCGGCCGTGACCCAGGAAACTCCTCGCCGGGACTTCATTCGAGAAATGGTTGCGGAGGACGCAGCCAGCAATCGATTTGGCCGCCGGATTGCGACCCGCTTCCCGCCCGAACCGAACGGCTATCCACACATCGGGCACGCCAAGTCGATCTGTCTGAACTTCGGCATTGCACGCGAGTACGGCGGCACCGTCAACCTGCGTTTCGACGATACCAATCCAGCGACGGAAGACGTCCGCTACGTGGAGGCCATCAAGCGCGACGTCCGCTGGCTCGGCTTCGAGTGGGACGAGGAGCGCTACGCCAGCGACTACTTCGAGCAGCTCTACGAGTTTGCGGTCCGGTTGGTCGAGAAGGGCAAGGCCTACGTCGACAGCCAGACGGAAGATGAGATCCGGACCAACCGTGGAACTGTAACGACGCCGGGCACTCCCGGTCCGTATCGCGACCGCTCGGTCACCGAGAACCTGGACCTGCTGACGCGAATGAAGGCTGGGGAGTTCCCCGACGGGGCGCACGTGCTGCGTGCCCGGATCGACCTGGCACACCCCAACATGATCATGCGCGATCCCGTCCTGATGCGGATTCGCCATGCGCACCACTACCGACAGGGTGATGCCTGGCGCATCTACCCGCTTTACGATTTTGCGCACGGGCTGTCAGATGCCATCGAGGGAATCACCCACTCGCTCTGCACCCTCGAGTTCAAGGACAATCGTGAGATCTACGAGTGGCTGCTCCACGAACTCGGCTTCGTCCAACCACCCGAACAGACCGAGTTCGCCCGCCTCCAGCTCGACTATACGGTGGTCAGCAAACGGAAGCTGCTCCGCCTCGTCAACGAAGGTCACGTCACGGGCTGGGATGACCCACGGATGCCCACCCTCGCGGGCATCCGCCGCCGCGGTGTGACGCCGGAAGCGATCCGCGATTTTTGCGATGCCGTGGGCGTGGCCCGGAAGGACGCGCGAACCGAACTGGCCGCGTACGAGCACGCAGTGCGAAACGACCTCAACATGCGGGTCCCGCGCGTGCTCTGCGTCGTCAATCCGCTCAAGGTCGTGCTCACCAACTATCCCGAGGGACAGAGCGAGGAGCTGGAAGCCTCCTATTATCCGCACGACGTACCCAAGACCGGAACCCGGATGGTACCGTTCTCGCGCGAGATCTACGTCGATCGCGACGATTTCATGGAGGATCCGCCCAAGAAGTTTTTCCGGCTGGCCCCTGGACGCGAGGTCAGGCTCCGGTACGGCTACCTGATTACCTGCACCGACGTGATCAAGAACGCCGCAGGTGAGGTCGTCGAGCTGCACTGCACCTACGACCCGGCAACGCGCGGCGGCAACGCCCCGGACGGGCGCAAAGTTCAGGGCACGATCCACTGGGTGTCAGCGCCGCACGCACTCGACTGCGAGCTGCGCCTCTATGAGCCACTCTTCACCGTGGCAGACCCCGAAGCCGATGAGGATCAGGACTTCACTGCCCTGCTCAACTCGAAGTCACTCGTCCGGGTCACGGGCGCCAAGATCGAGCCCAGCGTGGCCCGCGACCCCATCGGGAGCCGCTACCAGTTCGAACGGACCGGATACTTCGTGTCCGACCCTTTGGATTCCGCGCCTGGCAAGCTGGTCTTCAACCGCACCGTGACGCTCAAAGACACCTGGAAGAAGGAGCAGAGCCGAGCGGGCTGATCTCGGTCTCTCGGAAGCAAGGCGGCACATGCCTTGCTCGAAGGCCACGCTAACGCATCATCGGGATGCAGCCATGGGCATCAGCGAACTCGGCCGAAACAGCAAGTCTGTCGAGACCGATGAGCTGCGCCTCTCGGAGATCGTCTCTGCCCTGTCCTACTCTCTCGACCTGACCGAGGGACAGACCATGGGGCATTCTGCCCGGGCCTGTATCATCGGAATGCGACTGGTCGAGCTGATCGGCCTCGACGCCTCCGGCCGGTCCGACCTGTTTTTTGCCCTTTTGATGAAAGACGCCGGGTGCTCCTCCAACGCCGCCCGGTTGAGCCAGCTCTTCCAGGCCGACGATCGCCTGCTCAAACGCGAGCACAAGCTGATCGACTGGACCCGGAAGGGACCCGCCGCGGGCTACGCCTGGCGCCACACCGCTGCTAACGCCAGCCTGATCGGTCGGGTCGGCCAGATGGCCCGCATTGCCGTCACCGCCGAGCGGATCGGACGCGAGATGATCGCGACTCGCTGCGAGCGCGGCGCCGACATTGCCCAAATGGTGGGCCTGTCGGCCGACACCGCACACGCGATCCGCTGCCTCGACGAGCATTGGAACGGCCGAGGTCACCCGGCCGGTCTGTCCGGACAGCAGATCCCGTTCTATGCCCGGGTTCTGACGCTGGCTCAGACCTTCGAAGTGTTCCTGAGCGAGCGCGGTGTTGCCGCCGCGTTCGATATGGCCCGGCGCCGAAGCGGCACCTGGTTCGACCCGGAGCTGGTCACCGCCCTCGATTCGATCGAGAGCGACACCGCATTCTGGCAGTCGCTCGCTGCGGAAGATCCCCGCGACCTGGTGCGGGATTACGAGCCGGAGGAGCGCGTCGTCCTCGCCGACGAGACGCGGGTCGACCAGGTGGCCGAAGCGTTCGCGATCATCATTGACGCGAAGTCACCCTACACGCACCAGCACTCGACCGGCGTGGCCGCCATTGCCGTCGAAGTCGGCGACCGGATGGGCTTCAGCAGCAGCGAACTCCGCGAACTCCGTCGGGCCGCCCTGCTCCACGATATCGGAAAACTCGGTGTGCCCAACACGATTCTCGATAAGCCTGGCAAGCTCGACGACGCCGAGTGGGCCGCCATGCGGAAACACACCGGCTACACTTATGAGATCCTGAGCCGAATCGACCGGTTTCGGACCTTGGCTGATGTCGCGGCCGCACACCACGAGCGCCTCGACGGTACCGGGTATCACCGCGGCATCGGCAGCAACGATCTCGGGCTTGCCGCGCGCGTGCTCGCGGTGGCCGACATCTGCGAAGCGCTGCAGGCGGAACGACCCTATCGCGACAGCCTGCCCTGGGATGAGGTGCTGACCATCATGCGCCGCCTAGCCGGCAAAGCCATCTGCCCTGCGGCGTTCGAAGCGCTCGCCACCGCGCCGCCCCGATAACCGGGCTGGTCTCGCACCTTCAGAAACGAGAATCGCCGTCGGCAGCAGCCGACGGCGATCGACGTACAGCAAGGCAGGGCTAGTAACTGGCGCCCAGGAACACCGCGTTGCCGAAGATCGGCGTCAAGCCGCGCCAGAGGTCGCGGAAGTTGGGATCACCCGCAAACGCAATCACCCGCCCGTTGCCGACCCGTTCCGTCCAAAGGTAGGGCGACCGCGCCAGTCGCCCCGGCGCCTCGGGCCACAGATAGCCCGCCATGCGCAGCCTGTCGGCGGCAGCGTACTGCATGACCGCCTCACCGGGCCGCAGATTCCGCGGCAGCGTCAACACGGTTCCGCCATCGACCATAACCGGCAGCTCGGTCTGACCGATCCCGGCGAGCAGCGGGCTCAACGTGTCCGCCACCGCGCGAACGATCGCGCCAGGGACATTGACCGGCAACGGCGCCATCCCATCCGCCCCCGCTGAATCGGGCCGGATCCGCAGCCGGGTAAGCCCGACCGACTCACGGGCCAGCCACGCCGTGGAGCCCTCGAGCGTAATCAGGACGCCACCGTTCCGAACCCAGGCCGCGAGGGCCGAGCGTCCCCCCTCCCCCAATGCGGCATCGAGCCCGCTGGTCTGCGCACCAGGCAGAACGATGACATCGAGATCCGGGAGTGCGGCCGACAAGAGGCGCGCCTCGACCGTCAGCACGGGATAACGCAGCCGCTGATCGAGCGTAAACCAGGCAAAGCCGAAGGAGTTGCCATTGACGCCCTGCCCACCAACCAGCCCGACCCTGACCGGGCGCACCGGAATCACACTGTTGCTGCCGAGATCGGTTCCCTCGTCGACCATCGAGGTGGCCAGCGGCACGATCCGCGCCCCCGACTGCGCCGCCCGATTCGCGACCCGCTGATGCACAGAGCTGTCGTTCGCAGCGATCTGAACCAGGAACGCGCCGCGCGGAAAGGCATCGCTGCCGATCCGGAACGACCAGCGTGCGTAGCGGACCCGAACACTGTCGGCCAGGAGACCCGCCAGCATCTGGAGGCTGGCTTCGCTCCCCGGGGCAAACGCATAGGCGAAACTCGCGGTCCGCGCCGACGATGGCGACGATGCGAGCCACGTCGCGGCCTCGAGCCCGGACAACGGACCACGAACGGCCCATGCGTTGACCCGGAAGGTGAAGGGCAGCGACCACCCGGTCACATCATAGAAGCGACTCGGCAAGCCGGTGCGCCGTCGCTCGAGCTCCTCATGAATGAAGGTCGAGTCGAGCACCGCGTCAGGCTCGAGCAGCGCCCGCGCCAGACGCCCCTGCGGCTGTGCCAGATCCACAACGTAACTGCCGGACGGCAGCCGCGCAGACCGGGGGGTGGCCTCACCATAACGGGTGGCGCCCGGCGCGTCGACGGCCCCGGTCAGCCGCTGAACCACGATGCTGTTGCGGGCCAGCAGTGCAACCAGCGAGTCGGCGCGCCCGTCACCGTCACGCTCGAAGACGACGTATCGAAATGCGGCGCGTTCGGATTCGGTGACCGCTGTCCGCCGGAAGGTCAGGTAGTCGCGCACCCGATCGCGCGCGCGCTCCGCGCTGATCCGAAGCGTCGACATCGAGGCCAGGTAATGCTGCCACGCGGCGGTGTGCAAGGTCAGATCGGTGCCATCGTTGCGCCGGATCCGTCCACCGCTGCTCGAGGCCTGCTCGTACGTCATCCCGGCCGCGCCGGTCAGGATCGGATACGAGACGCCGTACCCCGGCCAGAACTCGTCATAGCCTTCGCGGGTGAAGTAGGGCCGGCCGTACCGATCGAACGCCGCCGCGTTGGACTTGGCAATGATGTCCCACCAGTCCTTGATGTTCTGCGGCACATTTTTGTTGACCGGCTCCATCGGTGGCGCGAAGAAGTAGCTCGAGTTGGACCCCATCTCATGCAGATCGGCCACCACGTGCGGACGCCAGCGATGAATCACGCCAGCGCGCGCCCGCGACTCAGGATGGGACTGGATGAACCAGTCGCGATTGAGGTCGAACTGATAGTGACTGGTCCGCGGACCGGGCCAGTCACTCTGATTGATCATCGCGACCGGACTGCTCGGATGCCCGCTCCGGGAGGCCGAGCGCCAGACGCGCTGGACATGCCGTTCATGCCCATCGGGATTCTGGAGCGGGTCGATCAGCACGACGGTGTTGTCCAGGATGCGGCGAACTTCGTCATCCTGCCCAGCCGCCAGCTGATACAGGGTGGCAATCGCCGCCTCGGTCCCGCTCGCCTCGCCCCCATGCACCGTGTAGGCCAGGAAGACGATGACCGGCAGCCGCGCCAAGGCCGCCTCCAGCTCCCCATCCGATGCGCCGACGGGCTCCGCAATCCGCTCGGCTGCCGCGCGGATCTCGGGCATCCGGGCATGATTGCCGTCGCTCGTGACCACAGCCATTACGGTTTCCCGACCCCCGAAGGTCACGGCGAGCGTATCGAGGCGAACTCGTGAGCTCGAGGCCGCCACCCGCTCGAGGTACCGCATCAGCAGGTGGTGCGGCGTGAAGCGCTCGCCGACCTCATATCCCAGGACCGAACGCGGGGTCGGCACGGCAGGATCGTAGCGTCCACCCGCGGGAGCCAGGGCGTGCTGCGCGGCCATGGGTGTAGTCAGCAACAGGAGAAGGAGCAGGACGAGCATCGGCGATCCTGGTCGAAAGGTCGGGTGGGATAGTACCGAAGTCCGGGCGCCAGTGCGCCCATCCCAACAAAATAGATCACCCGCCTCCGCTCGGCACTAAGCGACTCCGCTGTCCGTATAGGTACTTTTAGGGCCGGGTCGACCTCGACCCTCGACTCTCACCCAATCGTCGGATCGCTATGCTCGCGCTCGTTCTCGCCCTCGCGGGGGCTGTGTCGGATACCCTCACTCCACCGTTTGTTGGCGCCTCCGGTCAGGTACGGTTCGCTCCACCCCGCATCGAGGCCGAGATCGAGGTTGACGGCGTGCTGGCCGAGCCGGTCTGGCAGCGAGCGGCCCGGCTGACAGGGTTCTCCCAGTATGCGCCCGCGGATCGCCGGCCGGCCGAGCAGGAAACCGAGATCCTGGTCTGGTACTCGCCGACCGCGCTGCACTTCGGGGTGCGAGCCAAGGCCACTCCGGGCACCGTCCGCGCGACCCTGGCGAATCGCGACCGACTCGGCGAAGAAGACCGGATCGAGTTCTACCTGGGTACCTACAACGATGGTCACCAAGCGCTCGTCTTTGCGGTCAATCCGCTCGGTGTTCAGCAGGACGGCGCCATGGCTGAGCAAGGGCGACAGAACGCCGGCGGGCGCGAAGGCACCGATCTGAGTCCGGACTACGTCTACAGCTCGCAAGGGCGGCTGACACCGGAAGGGTTCGAGATCGAAATCCGGATCCCTTTCAAAACGCTGCGGTATCAATCAAGCGATCCCCAGGACTGGGGCCTCCACATCATTCGGCGCGTCCAAGCCACGGGACACGAGTACTCCTGGGTCCCGGCCATCCGGGCCGCCCCATCGTTTCTGGGGCAATCCGGCACACTCCAAGGCCTGACCGGCCTCCGTCGCGGCCTCGTGATGGACCTCAACCCTGTGATAACAGCGCGCGCGACCGGAGCACCCGACCCGGCAAGCCCAGGCAGCTGGCGCTACGATGACGCCGCCGAGTTCGGCGCCAATGTGCGGTGGGGCATCACGCCAAACCTGACGCTCAACGGCACCTACAACCCGGATTTTTCCCAGGTCGAGGCGGATGCGAGTCAGATCATTACCGATCCGCGTCGGGCGCTCTTCTTCGCGGAAAAGCGGCCGTTCTTCCTCGAGGGGATCGAGCAGTTCTCGACACCGAATCAGCTGATCTACTCCCGCCAGATCGTCGCTCCCGTGGCCGCGACGAAGTTGACGGGCAAGGTCGCCGGCACCACGGTAGCCACCATGCTGGCGCTCGACGGGCGAGAGCTCTCGCGCACCCGGGAGGACAACCCGTTCTTCGCGATTGCCCGGATGCAGCGCGATCTGGGCGGCGGCTCCCGGCTCGGCCTGGTGTATACGGGGCGATTCGAACCCGGCAACAGCAGCCAGCTGGCCGGCATCGACACCCGGGTCGTGCTTCCCGGTCAGCTGGCGGTGTCCGCCCAATTGGTGGGCAGTGTAACATCTCGCCTGGGCCAGACGGTCACTGCGCCGCTCTGGGAAATCGACGTCCGCCGCGCGGGACGGAATTTCGGATTCGACGCCACCTTCGAGGGCATCAGCGACCAGTTCGTCGCTGCCGCCGGCTTCATCAGCCAACCCGATGCGGTCAGCCTGGGTGTTCGACCGTCGTATACCGTCTACGGCAAGCCTGGCGCATTCATCGGGCGCGCCACCGGAGCCATCCGGCTCCAAGGCCGCTGGATCTATGATGATTTCGTGTCGGGCCGTGGCCTGCTCGACCGACAGCTCTTCCTGACCGGTAACCTCGCGTTTCGCGGCGGCTGGACGCTCGACGTCTTCAACTGGCTGGAGGGCTTCGGCTACGACCACCGCATTTACCGCGATTACGCGGTGGAACGTCAACTCGGTGGTGGCGTCGTCGACACGATCGCACCGTACCCCGGCGGGGGCACGATCACCAACTACGGTAGCAACGCGACATTGGTGACCCCATGGGTGGGGCCGTTTCAGGGCAGCCTGGGCGGCTACTATGGCAACGACGTCAACTATGACGAGTGGTCGCCGGCCAAGATCTTCTTTGTCAACTCGACCGTTCAATTTCGACCCACCAGCCAGCTCCGCATCTACGGCACCTACATTCTGTCGGACTACCAGCGCCGAACCGATGGCAGCACGGTATCGGTCACTCACATTCCCCGCTTGCGGCTCGAGTACCAGATCAACCGGGCACTCTTTCTCCGCGTCGTCGGCGAGTACCAGGCGTCCCGACGAGATGCGCTGCGCGACGACGGGCGGACCGACGATCCGATTCTGATCCGGAACGCGGCTGGGGTCTACCAACGAGCTGCCCGGCGCGAGTCGAATGGCATGCGGGCCGATTTCCTCTTTTCCCTGCAGCCGACTCCAGGCACCGTGTTCTTTGCCGGCTACGGCGGCAGCTACCGGGACACCGGTCGCTTCAAGCTGGCAGATCTTCAGCGAACCGGTGACGGCTTCTTCGTCAAAGGCAGCTACCTCTTCCGGATGTAACCTCACGGACCAGCCCGCTTTGCCGGTCCGCTCGGCCGGCAAAGCAACGCTTTCGGGTCAAGGCGCGTCTAGTACAGACCGTCACCCAAATACCATGCAGAGACTCGCCGCGCTGCTCCTCCTGACCCTGAGCCTGGCCTCAGGCTCCGCCACGGCCCAAACCGGACTCGACACCTCATCGCTGGAGCGATTCTGGCAGGTGTACGAGATGCTGCAGACTGACCGCGAACCGTCTGACCGCACCTGGGATTCGCTGTGGGCTACCCCAGGCTACGCGCTGCTCGAGACCCGCGAGCGGCGCCGCGCCGCGCTGACCCGGGCAATGCGCCTGGCGTTCCGGCCCTCACTCAGCGCGGAAAAAGTGGCCGCGCTCCGTGAAAACAACTGGCTCGCGCGGGCGGTCGCCCACATGAGCCGAATCCCCGAGCACCGGGATACCCTGTCACGCTTCGTGGCGAGCCTGGACCGCCGCGCGATGGACCGGGGAGCAGCCCTGGCGCAACGGTATCTGCCGCCAGAAACCGTCAGCCGCGCACCGATTCCGAACATGTCATTGGTGTACTTTCTCGACGCGCGAGGCTATCAGGAGCGTCTATTGATCGACCCGCTCTACTTCCTCGAGCTTCCCAATCCCATCGAGGTCATGGCGCACGAGTTCCATCACTACTATCGCAGCACCCTCCCGCTGCTGCACCGCAGCTATGGCAGCGACCTCCTCGCCTGGGTCCTCTCGACTGTGGAATCCGAGGGGATTCCCGGTCTCCTCGACAAAGCCGAGGTTCCAACACTGTCCTCCGAGGCGATCCGCGGTCGATACAGGGATCCGGCGCAACAGAAGTACTACCTCGACTACCGGGTCGAGTACAACGAGCGCAGCAACCACAGGCTGCGCCAGGCCGAACGGGTTCTGGAGGTCATTGCCGCGCACCCGGACTCGGCAACCACGCTCGGGCCATGGCTTCATCGCGAGCTTCCGGACAACGGTCGGATCCTCGGCGCCTTCATGGCGGCCGCAATCGAACGCCAGCTCGGTCGCGATGCCCTCAATCGCACTGTGGGCGATCCAGCCGCGTTCTGGCGACTCTACGGCGAGGCCGCCTCACGCGACCCGACGCTGCCTCGCGGCCTGTCGCCCCGTGCGCTGGGTACGCTAACGGTTCTGGACTCGACCTATCGCCGCTGACCAGGCGACCGCGATACGGTACCGAGGCCGACCCGACGCCGGGCCCGTCTGGCCGTCCTGGCTCGACCTGACGCGGTCCAAAAGGGGAGACAGCTTGACGGGATAGTCGTCCTAAGCGACAATGATGCGCGGGAGCGATAAGAGATGAGTCTCATTCTCAAGGAACTAGCGAGATTCAGTCAGACTTCTCGCGGCTCTCGCCAACAGTCCAGGAGTTCCCGTGTCCTTTGTCCAGTTTCGTCTCGCCGCCCTGTCGCTGCTTGCCCTCGCCGTCCCCGGCCATGAGGCCCTCGCGCAGGACAAGGTCGTGCACGTCTATTCGTCCCGCTCGCACTATGGCTCGGAGCCGGTCTTCGCGGAGTTTACCAAGCGAACCGGAATTCGGGTCGAGTTTTTCTCGGGTAACAACAATGAGGTGTTCGAGCGGCTGCGCGCCGAGGGGCCCCGTACCAAGGCTGACCTGCTGATCTCGGTTGACGCCGGCAACCTCTGGAATGCCGCCCGCGCCGGATTGCTGGCTCCGATTCAGTCGCCGACCCTGGCAGCCAACGTGCCCGCGCACCTGCGCGATCCGGAGAACCGTTGGTTCGGCATAGCCGTCCGGGCCCGCACGATCATGTACAGCACCGAGCGCGTCAAGCCGGCGGAGCTGTCGACCTACGCGGCGTTAGGCGACCCCAAGTGGAAGGGGCGGCTCGGCCTCCGTAGCTCGAACAACATCTACAATCAGTCACTCCTGGCCTCCTGGATCAAACGCCACGGCGAGGCCAAGGTCGAAGGCATCGTCAAAGGCTGGATTGCCAATCAGCCGGTCATCTTCGACAGCGACAGCAAGCTGCTCGAGGCGATTGCCGCGGGTCAGATCGATGTCGGCATTACCAACAGCTACTATCTGGCCCGTCTCATCAATCAGAAACCGGGCTTTCCGGTGGCGCCCTTCTGGGCCGACCAGTCGGGGGCCGGTGTCCATGTCAACATTTCAGGCGCCGGCGTCACGGCCCATGCCAAGAACCGAGATCACGCGCTGGCGCTGCTCGAGTTCCTGACCTCGCCTGAAGCGCAACGGATCATCGGAGACGGCAACTTCGAGTATCCCGTCAATCCCGCCGTCACGCCCCACCCGCTGCTCGCGACGTTCGGAACGTTCAAAGCCGACGACATCGGTACCGCCGCGGCAGGAGAGCATCAGGCCGCCGCGGTACGCCTCGCGGACCGGGTGGGATATCGCTAGCTCCGAAGCAACCGTGACCCGGGGGCCGAGCGGTCGGCGGGGCTGGGTCTTTGCCGCCTCCACGCTTGCCGTCGTGGTGGCCGCTCCGATCGTGGCCGTCGGGGCCAACTTGCTCGAGCCGCGCTGGGACATCTGGGCGCACCTCACCAGCACAGTGCTGGGCGAGCTTGCGCTCAACACCCTCTGGCTGCTGCTCGGCGTCGGCATCGGCACCGCGATCCTCGGCACCGGCCTGGCTTGGCTGGTCGCGACAACCGAGTTCCCGGGTCGTCGCTTCTTCGATTGGGCGCTGCTCCTGCCGATGGCCATGCCGGCGTATGTGGTCGGATTCGTCGTGGTCGGGCTGCTCGACTATGCGGGGCCGATTCAGACCGGCCTCCGCGAGACCTTCGGTCCTGCCTTTCAGTTGCCGGATCCGCGTTCGTTTCCGATGCTCGTGATCGTGATGTCGCTGGTCCTGTATCCCTATCCGTACTTGCTGGCTCGAACCGCATTTGCGGAGCAAACCGTCGACCACCTCGAAGCGGCTCGCGCCCTCGGAGCGGGCCCCTGGGGCGCCTTCCGCCGGGTTGCGCTGCCGCTCGCCAGACCCGCCATCGTCGCCGGCGTGACTTTGGCCATGCTCGAAGCGCTGGGCGATTTCGGCACGGTTTCGACCTTTGGCTATCGCACCTTTACGACGGCGATCTATCGGGTCTGGTTCGGCATGTTCGATCGGATCGCGGCGGGCCAGCTGGCGGCCATGCTGGTTGTGCTGGCTGCGCTGGTGCTGCTGATCGAGCGACTGGCCCGAGGCCGGGCCCGCTTTGCCCAGACCCACGGGCGGACCATGACGACTCACCTGCGCAGCTTGCGTGGACGGGCCCGCTGGCTCGCCCCGCTGGCGTGCGCCGGCGTGCTGCTAGCCGGCTTCGTCGTTCCGGCCGTGACGCTGATCCGATGGACGTTCGAAGCGCACGCCAGCGATCGGATCGCCGCCAACCTCGGTGGCTTGGCCTGGAACAGCATCTGGCTTGCGACAGTCGCCGCGCTGCTCGTGGTGCTGGCGGCGGTCGTGCTGGTGTACGGCATTCGCCTGTATCCGACCTGGGGCCTCAAGACCGCGGCGCGAATCGCGACCCTGGGCTACGCCGTGCCCGGATCCGTTGCAGCGGTCGGCGTCCTGCTGGTACTTGCTGCGATCGACCAGGCGACGGCGTGGGCGAGTGAGCGGCTGCTGGGACGCACTATCCAACTCTTCCTGGTCGGGTCCTGGATCAGCCTGCTCTTTGCCTACCTGGTTCGCTTCCTGGCCCCAGGGTTTCAGACGGTCGAGGCTGGCGTCGGCCGAATCCGCCTCAGCCTCGACGAAGCGGCCCGCGGCCTTGGACGGTCGCCCAGTGGTGTCTTTTCCGGCATTCACCTGCCCTTGCTGCGGGGCTCACTGCTGACGGCGCTGGTGCTGGTGGGGCTCGATGTCATGAAGGAGATGCCGGCCACGCTCCTGATTCGACCGTTCGGCATGGACACGCTGGCGGTCGAGATCTGGCAGCGCACAACAGAGTCGCTCTGGGTCGAGGCGGCGCCGCCGGCACTCGCCATCGTCCTGGCCGGATTGCTTCCGGTTGCGCTGCTCACCCGCCTTCGACGCCACCCGACGGTCTGACCATGCCACCGTTTCTGTCGATTGCGGGCCTGACCAAGCAGTATCGCGGATCGACGCATCCAGCCGTCAACGACCTGGCCTTTACGCTCGATGAGGGCGAGATCCTGGTCTTGCTGGGCTCGAGCGGCTGCGGCAAGTCGACTACGCTGCGACTGATTGCGGGGTTCGAGCGGCCCGACTCCGGCAAGATTCTGCTGCGCGGTCGCGATCTGGTCGCCGGCCGGGTGCCCCCCGAGCGCCGCGGCATCGGTTTCGTCTTCCAGGATCTGGCGCTGTTCCCTCACCTGACGGTCTCCGCCAACGTCGGGTTCGGCCTGACCGGATCGCAAGCTGCGCACCGAGGGGATCAGGTGCAGTCCCTGCTGCGCCAGTGCGGCGTCGGACGCCTGGGCGACCGCTATCCCCATGAGATCTCGGGCGGCGAACAGCAACGAGTCGCGCTGGCGAGGGCCATTGCCCCCGCCAACGCCCTCATCCTCCTCGATGAACCGCTTTCCAACGTCGACGCCGAGAACCGCAGCGCGCTGCGTCAGGAAATCCGGCGCATCCTGAAGCAGGCCGGACGCACCGCCATTGTCGTGACCCACGATCGCGAGGAGGCATTCGACCTCGCCGATCGCGTTGCGGTCATGAACGAAGGGCGCATCGAGCAGGCCGGCCCGGTCGAGGAGGTCTACCATCGACCGGTCTCGCGAACCGTCGCAACGTTCCTCGGGCCCGCCAGCTTCCTCCGCGGTACCGTGTCGGCCGAGGGTGTCGTCTGTGAGCTGGGGGTACTCTCGGTCGACGGCGGCGGAGAAGTCGGCCGCCCGGTCGAGGTCCTGCTGCGCCCGCAAGCACTGTCGGTAACCCCCGATGCCAACGGCCCTGGTGTCATCCTCGGCCAGACCTTTCGCGGAGCCAGCCGAGTCTACCACGTGCGACTAGAGTCCGGCACGGAACTCCGCTGCGCAGCGAAACCATCCCTTCACCTGGCGGTCGACCAGCGTGTCGCCGTGCAGGCGGATGCCGATCAGGCCGCCATCCTCCCGCTCTGAGGGTCAATCGTCAGCTGCGCACCAGGTCACCGCCCCTCGAGGCGTCGCCCCCCACTCGATCAGCCTTCTCGAGGCACCCGTGTAGCGACACCGCTGATCCCGCAGTACATTCGACTTGCGGCCTTGCCGCCGCCCTCTCTTTCAAGCGCCATACCGACCATGACGGATCCAGCGGCCCTCACTGCCGCCGATCGGCAGCTGATGGCACGCCTCGCAACGGGCGACGAAGTGGCGCTCGAGGACATCCTCGAGCGCCACTGGGGCGCGTTGCTCGATTATGCCACCCGGTGGCTCGACACGCCGGATGCGGCGCAAGACCTGGTACAGGAAGCGTTCATCCGCCTCTGGGATCGCCGGGAACGGTGGGACGGGCAGAGTGGAGCGCGCCCGATTCTGTTCAGAATGGTTCGAAACCTGGCCATCGATCACCGACGCCAGACGGCTGCCGTCGAACGCAGCCTCCAATCCCTGCCCCCCGCTCTGCCGGTAGCGCCGAGCGCCGAGACGATCGAAGAAGAGGAGTTGCTCGCAGCGCTGCACCAGGCGCTCGAACGGCTCAACCCTCGCGAACGCGAGATCGTGATCCTGAGCCGGATTCAAGGCCTGACTCGATCAGAAGTGGCGGCGGTAACCGGCCTCGCACCGGGGACGGTATCCAACCTCTTGAGTATCGGCATGACCAGACTGTGGCGCGCTGTCGAGCGGATCATCGGTGACCCTGAAGCACCACCGCTGCGGCCGCCTCGCGGCCATCTCAGAAAGATCTAGCCCAAACACTTCCCGAAGTAAGTTCTCCCCCGCCGTTCGTTGTACCAGCATATCTGACAGTACCTCATCACACACGCGTCATTCGACCATGGGCAGCCTCCTTGGATGACCTGATCCTGCGCGCGCTGCAAGGCGACGTCTCGCACGATGAAGCGATGATCCTCGCTGCCTGGCGTGCCGAGTCGACAACCAACGAGCGGCGGTTTCAGAACCTGGCACGCTTGTCAGGCGTCCTGGAACAGCTCCGCGCCTCGGAATCACCCGACCGGCCCAGCGCGCGAGAGCTGATCGGAATCCACGGGCGACGATTCCCGGCACCCGCGATCCGCAGGGTTCCGGCGTGGGCCACGGCGACCGCCCTGGCTGCCGCCCTGATACTCGCTGTTGGGATCGGTCTGTTCCCGCGAAACCAGACCTCGCTCGAACCGGCACTCCCCGCCGAGATCACGACAGGTGACGGCGAAACCACGACGGCCCGGCTGCCTGACGGCAGCGTGGTCCGGCTCGCCGAGCGGAGTCGCCTGGTGCTGACCGGTGGCGCCGGCAAACGCGAGGTGTGGCTCCAGGGCACCGGGTACTTCGCGATTGCCAAACGGCCGGGAAGCACCTTCACCGTTAACAGTGCGAGCGGCAGCGCGACCGTTCTCGGCACCCGCTTCGAGATGCGCACCACCGACGAGCGCCTCCGGGTAGTCGTCGTCGAGGGCAAGGTTGCAGTCAGCCGGGGCCATAATCGGATCGAGGTGAGCGCCGGCGAAATAACCACCCTGGACAAGGACGCTCCGGCCAGTCTCGTCAAGGTCGATCAGCCGCGGCGGCTGGTCGGATGGATGGGGCGCAGCATGCTCTTCCAGGATTCGCCCTTAGGCAGCGTGATGGGCGAGATCGAGGAGCAGTTCAATGTCCGGGTCGTCCTGACCGACTCGGCCCTGTCGTCGGAACTCGTGAGCGCCTCGTTCACGGATCAGCCGCTCGAACAGATCCTTTCCGTCGTCTGTCAGGTCGTCGATGCGAAGTGTAGCAACAAGAGTGGCGTCATCACCGTCACGCCGAGACAGGAGTAGCAATCGTCAATGGCACGTTTGGTCGTATCACTCGATAGGGGGTCAGGTATGCGTGGGGTACTCGCAGTGACCGTCGCCTTATCCATGGGGATTCTGGATCTGGCGGCACAGTCACCTGTCGTCTTTGCCGGCGGCCTGCATCGGACCAGGGACCTCCTGGCCCGCGATGCGCGGCTGACGGTTGCCGGAACACCGGTGGCCGATGCGCTGATCGAGCTTCAAAAACAGTCCGGCGTTCCCATCGCCTTCAGCCGGAGTCTCCTGCCGCAGCGTCACCTGGTCAACTGTCGCTGTGAAACGGTGACCGTGGGTGATGCGCTGGACTCGCTCCTGCATCGGATCCCCTTCGTACCCTCCGTCCAGGACGAGCAGATCGTGGTCGTTCCGCGGCCGGTCCTTCGTCATTCATATGCGCCCACCAGCGGCCTTTCAAACACGAGCGCGAACGCTCGCCTCCACGCGAGCTTCCTCGAGCGCGTTCAGCAGCGAACCATCGTGGGGACCGTGGTCGACGGACGCTCAGTTCCGATCCGTGGCGCTCGGGTTGCCGTCGTCGGTGGCAGCGCCAGCACGCTGACGGAAGAAGGAGGCCGCTTCCGGCTCGCGGTGGCGGAGGGGGAGGTCACGCTCCGCGCCTCCATGATCGGCTACCGCCCGACCCAGCACGCCATCCGGGCCGGCGACACCGAGATCCGCATCATTCTGACGGAAATGGCCGTCAATCTCGACGAGCTCGTGGTCACGGGCACTCCGCAGCAGCAGGCGATGCGATCGCTCGGAACGGCCGTCGGACGGGTTCGGGTCAGCCAGATCGAAGAGGTCGCCCCGGCGCCCAACATCCAGGACCTGCTCAGCAAGGGCATTCCTGGTGTCCGGGTCATGAGCGCGGGTGGGGACGTCGGATCGGGCGGCAACATTCGGATTCGCGGCGCCGGCAGCCTGACGCTCGCGGCCGACCCGCTCCTGTACATCGACGGCGTCCGCGTCAACAACACCGGCGCCGATGCTGGAGGAATGGGCGGAGCCATCGGAGTCGACTCGCGCTACGCCCCTTCCCGGATCAACGACCTCAACCCCGATGACATCGAAAGCATCGAGGTCGTGAAAGGACCGGCCGCCGCGACATTGTACGGCACGGAGGCCTCGAACGGGGTCATCAACGTCATTACCAAGCGGGGCAAACAGGGCGCGGCGGTCGTCAACGTCACTGCCAAGCAGGGTGCCAACTGGCTCCCCAACCCTGAGATGCTGTTCCCTCCAACCTACTACCGCGCCGCGTCGGGAGAGATTCGTGAGTTCCGCATCCTGCGTAGTGAGCGTGTTACCGGCGAGTACCCAGGTGATACGATCTCGCGTCCGTCGCTCTTTCGGACCGGAATGCAGCACGGGTTCGCCGCCACGGTGAGCGGTGGCACACCTGCGCTCGGGTACTTCTTCTCAGCGGACTGGGATCGGGACGAGGGTGTGGTCAGCTACAACTGGAAGGATCGGCTGAGCAGCCGGGCCAACCTGACGTTCTCACCAAACGACAAGTTCAGTGTCGACTTCGGGATCGGATACCTGCGCAGCACCTACGAGTCACCCGGAGCGATCCAACCCGTCACGGTTCGGATCCTCTGGTCGTGCCCAGCTCCGGGGTGTGAGCCCGGCCGAAACCTGCCCAATGGCATCGATGGGCCGACCCGCGGCTTCCTGACCGGACCACCCGAGACCTTTACGGAAGACATCGAGGGCTTCGAGAACATCGATCGTGGAACCCTGACCGCAACGGCCCGACACCGGCCAACCAGCTGGCTTTCGCACCGGGTCACCATCGGCGGCGACTTCACCGGCCAGCGGCTCTCAGAACTGCTTCGGCGCAGCACTCTGATCGGCGGCGCCTCGGCACAGGGCGTGAAGGCCGTGGTGTACACCCGAACCACCTATGCCAGTGTCGATTACGCAGCGAGCGCCAACTTCACCATCAAGAATGTCTTTGGCACGGAAACGTCTGCCGGACTGCAATACTATCGCAAGCAGCAGGATGCCACCCTGTCGCAAGGCACCAACATGCCTGTCCGGGCACTGGAGACAGTGACCGGCGGGTCGGTCCGTACCGGCTCAGAGAACTTCTTCGAGAACAAGACGTTCGGCGCCTATGTGCAGCAGCAGGTGTCGTGGAAGAATCGGATCTTCCTGACCGGCGCCGTCCGGGGCGACGACAACAGCGCCTTCGGCGAGAACTTCGACTTCGTCGTCTACCCGAAGCTCGCCGCATCGTGGGTGCTCAGCGAAGAGCCCTTCATGCAGGGCCAGCGCCTGATCAACAGCCTCAAGCTTCGCGGCGCATGGGGCAAGGCCGGGAAGCAGCCGGATGTCTTCGCCGCCGTTCGGACCTACGCTCCCGAAACCGGCGACGGCGGCTTGCCGACCCTGACGCCGCAGAACGTCGGCAACCCGAACCTCAAGCCGGAAGTCGGCCAGGAGATCGAGGCCGGTCTCGATCTGAGTATCCTCGACGATCGAGTCAGCTTCGAGTTCACCTACTACACCAAGAAGACCACCAACGCGATTGCTGCGGTCCCGGCCCCCCCTTCGGCCGGCTTCCCCGGCTCGCAGTTCCTCAATATCGGTGAGATACAGAACCGCGGATTCGAGATCGGCTTCGATGCCACGGCGTATCAGAGCCGTGACCTTGGCGTCGACTTCAACCTCAAGTTCTCGCGCAACAAGAACAAGATCGTCTCGGTCGGCGAGGATCCGTTCCTTACGTACAGCGCCGGCTTCGGACAGTACCACGTGCCGGGGTTCCCCATGGCCGGCATCTTCCATCGACGCGTGCTGTCGGCGGATATCAACAGCAGCGGCAGCCAGCCCGTGGCCACCAACATGATGTGCGAAAGCGGCGCCGTGACTCCCGGCACCGTGACAGCGACGACACCCGGGTTCTCGGCCGGGGGCGGGCCCGCCGTACCGTGTCTCGATGCGCCTGCGGTATACTGGGGCAACGCAATTCCTGTCTGGGAAGGTGCGGCAGCCCTGTCGGTCACGCTCTTCCAGAACCTGATGCTCTTCGGACAGGTCGACTTCGTTGGCGGCCATACCATCCTGAGCGGCGACGTCCGGGCGGCCCACATGTCGTTCCGAAATACGCGCGCCATCATCGAGCGAACCGATCCGATTCTGCTTGCCTACGACATTCTGGACACGCGGCGCCAGCCTGGCATCATGAACGCAGGGTTTGCCAAGCTGCGCGACATCTCCGCGACCTACAACTTCCCGAGACGGATGGCCCAGCGAATCGGAGCCAGTCGGGCATCGTTCACGCTCTCGGCGCGTAACCTCTGGACCATCTGGGTGGCGCAGAAGTCCGATTTCGGACACGATCTGATCGATCCTGAAATCCGAAACAACGATGCGCAGGGACTGACCGCGTACAACCAGGAAGGGTGGCCCCAGAGCCGCCGGCTCCTCGCCACCTTCCGGGTGACCTTCTAATGTCGACTCCATCGTCTTTGCCATCGAGGCCGACTGCCATGACGACCCCACGGACGCCGCGCCGCGCGGCACGCCTGGCCGCCGCAGCGATCCTGCTCGGCAGCCTGACCGTTTCTTCCTGCAGTCTGGATGAGTTACTGAAAGTCGAGTTGCCCGGTCAGGTGCTCGAAGAAGCTCTCAACGACCCGACACTGGCCGAAACGCTGGTTCGCAGCGTCGTGTCGGACTTCGACTGTGCCTGGAACACCTACGTCACCGTTACCGCACTGCTGTCGGACCAGTATATGGAGGCCACTGGCAACCTTGCCCTGCGCAATTTCGGGTCGCGTCGCGTCGAGGCGAACGACGGCAACCTGACCGGAACCTGTCGCTCTGCCCTGGCGGCCTACAGCCCGATGCAGATCGCGCGGTTCCAGGCCGAGGACATCTATAAGCGGGTCGACGCCCTGCCTGATGCCGGCTTCCCCAGCAAGACCCTCTGGAAAGCGACCACGCGCGCCTACGCCGGCTACTCGCTGATCGCGTTGGGAGAGGGCTTCTGCTCGATGGTGGTCGACCGCGGCCCCCTGCTCCAGCCCAATCAGGTTCAGGCACTGGCCGAGGCCCGCTTCAGTGAGGCAATCACCCTCGCAACGACGGCCGGTAACCAGGACATGCTCAATATGGCCAGAGTCGGCCGGGCCAGGGCACGGCTCAACCTGGGGAACTTCTCGGGAGCACGAGCTGACGCCGAACTGGTCACGTCGGGCTATCTCAAAAATGCGACCAGGGACGGAACCGACACCAGGCGATACAACAGCAGCTGTGAAACCATGAACTGCGCGCAGCTGCCACGACGTGATGCGACACTGGCGCCAAGCTATCGGAACGTGACCTGGCAGGGGGTCCGCGATCCGCGGGTCAATGTTACCACCGCGAATCAGGCCGCAAGTGATGGCGTCACGATTCACTACACCCATGACAAAATTACCTCCCGCGCCTCGCCCAACCTGGTGGCGTCGTACAAGGAAGCCCAGCTCATCGTTGCGGAAGCGGCAGCCCGAACCGGCGATCTGGCCACGGCCCGCACCATCATCAACCAACGGCATACGCTGGCGAACATTCCTGGATACGACCCTGGTGGAACGGCAACGCAGGCCGAGGTCATCCGACAGGTCATCGAGGAACGGCGACGCGAGCTACTCGCGGAGGGGGGACATCGTCTCAACGACCATCTGCGGTTCCGGACCACCGAGTTCAAGATTCCGTTCCTCGGTGAGGCCGGATCGGATCACCCCAACGGGTTCAATCACAAAGACGTACCGTATGGGCCGACAACCTGTATTCCGCTCCCGACCATCGAGCGGCCTTCGGCCTAGTCGTCCATGACGTTCTATCTCGCGAGGTTCAGTATGATGCGAAACTCCTTACAGCGGCGGGCCCTGCTCGCCGCGGCACTCCTCGCCCTGGCGGCTCCCGCTGTTGCGCAGGATCGGACCCTGAGCACTGGCAAGCCCGAGGACGTCGGCATGTCACCGGGCGTGCTGGATGGCGCCGTCGCTCTGTATCGTGAGTCGGTTGCCCGTGGCGATCTCGTCGGGGCCGTCATCCTGATTGCGCGCCAGGGCAAGGTCGTGATTCATGAGGCCATCGGCTCCCGGAACAAGGAAGCCAATCTGCCGATGGAGAAGAGTACGCTCTTCAAGATGGCCTCGAACACCAAACCAGTCATTGCCACCGGCATCGGGATTCTGGTCGACAGAAACCAGATCCGCTACACCGACCTGGCCCGGCAATACATTCCCTCGTTCGACAACTACCGCAGTGGTTTCATTCAGGTGCGGCACCTCTTGACGCACACGAGCGGATTCCGGATCCCGACGCTGTTCCTGGCGCCGCCGGCCGGTGGCAAGGTCGGTAACCTGCAGACTGAGGTTGCCCGCTTTGGCGAGGTCGGAGCGGTCGTGGCGCCGGGCACCTCGTACGCGTACAACAATCCCGGGTACAACACGCTTGGTTCGCTGATTGAGCTCCGCTCGGGTAAGCCGCTCGAAGTCTTCCTTCGTGATGAGATCTACACTCCACTCGGCATGGTCGACAGTTACCATATGGAAACCGCCGACAAGCTCGACGGCAAGCTGTCCCGCATGGGCGCCGTCTACTACCAGCGCAAGGACGGACAGTGGGTGCCCGGCTGGAAGCCCGGCGACCCGCCGACCGTGCCGTTCGTCCGGGCATCGGGCGGCATGATCTCGACCGCGTGGGACTACGCCATCTTTCTCCAGATGTATCTGAACGGCGGCGTCTACAACGGCAAGCGGATCCTCAAAGAAGAGACCGTCAAGGCTGGGATCCGACGGCAGACGCTCGATATGGGCGTCTCGATGGCCGGTGGCGCCGGAAGCGACGGCGACGAGTCGGGCTACGGCTACGGTTGGACCGTGACCCCCGAAGGCCAGTACTCACATGGCGGCTCCGATGGTACCTTTGCCTGGGTCGATCCTTCCCGAGAGCTCTTCGCCATGGTTTTCACGCAAACGCCCGCCGGCCCGAATCCGATCGGACGGTTCCGTCAGCTCGTCAACCTGTCCATCGAGACCGGATCCCGCCGATGATCCGGCTCACCATCGCGCTCCTGCTGTCAGTCCTGCTGGTCCGGCCCGCGCCGGCCCAGCAAGCGACCTTCGACCTGATCATCCGGAACGGGCGGGTGCTCGACGGCACCGGCAATCCGTGGATCCGGGGCGACATCGGAATTCGCGGCGACGCGATTGCCGCGATCGGTGACCTCTCGAAGGCGACCGCACGTCGGACCATCGATGCGCAGGATCGCTACGTGACGCCTGGTTTCATCGACGTCCACTCCCACGCCGGGCCGGGACTCGAAGATCGCGAGCTCGGCGCGGGGTTGCCGCTGCTTGCGCAGGGCATCACCACTGTTGTCGTCAATCCGGACGGAGGCGGGCCGACCGACCTGGCAGCGCAGCGGCGCCGGCTTGGCACGCATGGCATCGGGGTCAATGTCGCCCTGATGGTACCGCACGGATCGGTTCGGCGTGAAGTGCTCGGCATGTCCGATCGGGCCCCGTCGGCCGCCGAGCTCGAGCGGATGCGCAGTATCGTCCGCGCGGGGATGGATGCGGGTGCGTTCGGGTTGTCGTCCGGACCGTACTATGCACCCGGCAGCTATGCCAAGACAGACGAACTGATCACCCTGGCCCAGATTGCCGCGCAGCACCGCGGGGTCTACGCCAGCCATATCCGCGACGAGAGCGACTACTCGATCGGGCTGCTTGGCGCGATCGAGGAAGTGATTCAGATCGCCGAGAGCGCCAAGCTCCCTGGCGTGGTAACCCATATCAAGGCTCTCGGACCGAACGTCTGGGGCTTCTCCATGGCGGCGATTGATCGGATCGAGCGGGCCCGCGCGCGCGGGGTCGAGATCTTTGCCGATCAGTATCCGTGGGACGCATCGAGCACCGGTTTGTCTGCTGCGCTGGTGCCGCGCTGGGCTCAGGTCGGCGGTGACAGCGCCATGATTCGCCGCTTCGACGACCCCAAGGAGCGCGACCGGCTTCGGGCCGAGATGCGAGTCAATCTCGCGCGGCGCGGTGGCGCGGATCGGTTGATGATCAGCCGGCACCCGGCCGAGGCCTCGCTGGAAGGGAGAACACTGGCGGGGATTGCCGCGTCGCGAAACGCCGACCAGGTCGAGACCGCCATCGCAATTCTCAGAGCGGGCGGCGCCGGGGTCGTGTCCTTCAACATGATCGAAGACGATATTGCTGCATTCATGCGGCGGCCGTGGACCATTACGTCCTCTGATGGCGGGCTGGTGCCGATGGGTGAAGGCGTGCCCCACCCCCGTGCTTACGGCACATTTCCGCGCAAGCTGCGGTTGTATGTCAAGGAGCGTGGTGTGGTCGGGCTGGAAGATGCAATCCGCAGCATGACTGCCCTGCCCGCCTCGGTGTTCCGGATGCCCGACCGCGGCCAGATCCGCGTCGGCGCCAAGGCCGACCTCGCTGTTTTCGACCTCGATGCCGTTCGCGAGCTCGCGACGTACCAGAACCCACACCAGATCTCCGAGGGGATGAGCTACGTCGTGGTCAACGGGGCCGTCGCCTTCGAGAACGGACGCACGACGTCATCCCGGCACGGCACGGTGCTTTCCCGCCCCTGATCCCCGCCTTCGTTCCGGCCGCGGGCGCCCCGCGGCCGGAATGCGGGCATACCCGCCCCTCCGGTTTCGATAGCCCCAGCGCCGGGCTAGATTTCGCGAGCGAATTCCCAGGCCCAAATTGCCTATTCTGTTCTTTCCGAGGTTCCTGATGCGTGTTCTTCTCTCGCTCCTCACCATCGGCGTCGCCGTTCCCGGCTCCATCGCCTCGGCGCAGGTCACCGAAGCGCACCGCGAGCTCGCTCGCCGGGTCTTGAGCACGACCCCGCTGATCGACGGTCATAACGACCTGCCCTGGGCGATCCGGCAGGATCCGAACATGACGAGGGACGTCGAAGCCTACGATCTTCGCAAGAAGACCCCCGGACATACCGACATCGAGCGACTCCGCAAGGGCATGCTCGGCGGGCAGTTCTGGTCAGTCTACATCCCCGGCGAGATTCGCGATTCGGGCTATGCGCGGGTCCAGCTCGAGCAGATCGATATCGCCCGCCGGATCATCGAGAAGTATCCTGACGTGCTCCAGTACTGCGAGACCGCGCTGTGCATGCGCCAGGCGTTTGCCGCCGGCCGGATCGGCTCGCTCCTGGGCATGGAGGGCGGACATGCGATCGAGAACTCTCTGGGCGCCCTCCGCGCATTCTATACTCTGGGCTCGCGTTACATGACGCTGACCCACAACGTGACCCTCGATTGGGCCGACGCCGCGTCCGGGCCGGCCCGGCATAACGGCCTGAGCCGGTTCGGCGAGGAGGTTGTCCGCGAGATGAACCGACTCGGCATGCTGGTCGACCTGTCGCACGTTTCCCCTGCAGTCATGAGCGATGCGATTCGCGTCTCTGAGGCGCCGGTGATGTTCTCGCACTCCAATGCACGCCAGCTGGCCAATGTTCCGCGCAACGTGCCCGACTCGATTCTGCAGAAACTTCCTGCCAACGGCGGCGTGATCATGGTGACGTTCGTCGACATGTTCACCTCGCAGGAGTACGCCGATTGGAACAGCCAGCAATCGGCCGCTGTGGCCGATGCTCGCCGCCGCAACCCGAACAACGCCGCCGCGCAAGAACGCGCGGTCGCGGAGTGGCGTAGCAAGAACCCGCGGCCCAGGGTCACGCTGTCGCACCTCGCAGATCACATCGACCACATCCGTAAGGTCGCGAGCGTCGACAACATTGGCATCGGCGGCGACTTCGACGGCATCTCGACCGTGATCGAGGGCCTGGAAGATGTCTCGACCTATCCGGCCCTCTTCGCAGAACTGGCCCGCCGTGGCTGGACCGAAACCGACCTGCGGAAGCTCGCCGGCGAGAACATTCTGCGCGCCTTCGAGCAGGCGGAACGGGTCGCGGCTCGCTTGCAGCTCGAACGCCCGGCGTCGACCAAGACGATTCAGCAACTCGACGGCAAGGCCTGATGCCGACCTATCTCTACGCCCCCGCCGACGGCACTACCGACGAGGTGTTCGAGTTGCGCCAGGCAATCAGCGATCCGCCCTATGCTTCGCATCCGGAAACCGGCCAGCCCATCCGGCGCGTCATCACGGGGGGCCTGGGGCCGCTCGTCGGGAAACGGGCAGCCGTACCGCCCCCGGATACCGATCCAGGAGGGTGCAACGGTCCCACGTGCGCCTGCCGCTGAGCCCACCATCAATTACCAGAGCGCCCGCCCCCTGGCGGGCGCTTTCGCATCCCACCGACCCCTGGTCAATTTGTCGATAATTAGTTATCATTTACGAAACGGAGGCCGGGAGCCGCTATGACCCTCGCAGCGGGAGTCGATGCTATCGTGATCGGTGGCAGCTACGCAGGTATCGCCGCATCGCTTCAACTGGCACGTGCGCGACGACGCGTCCTCGTGGTCGATGCCGGGATCCGCAGAAACCGGTTCGCCGCTGCGTCGCACGGCGTCCTGGGACAGGATGGTCGGCCTCCGGCCGCGATCGTCGCGGATGCCCGGGCCCAGTTGCTTGCCTATCCGACGGTGGCCTGGATCGATGGCATGGCTAGCGAGGCACGACAGGCTGCCGACGGGTTTGCTGTCACGGTGGACGGGGCAGCCTACCACGGTAGGCGGATCGTGCTCGCACTGGGCGTCAGCGACGAACTGCCGGCCATTCCTGGCCTTCAGGAACGGTGGGGAGTCAGCGTCTTTCACTGCCCCTACTGCCACGGATACGAACTGAATCAGGGGCCGATCGGCGTGCTGGCCACCGGACCGATGTCGATCCATCAGGCACTGCTGGTTGCCGACTGGGGACCAACGACGCTGTTGACCAATGGAGCGTTCGAGCCGGACGAAGCGCAGGTTTCGCAGCTGGCGTCCCGAGGCGTTGCCATCGAGCGCGGGCGGGTGCTCCGCGTTGCCGGTCAGACAGCTGACATCGAGCTAGGAGACGGAAGCATCCTGGCGTTTGCGGGCCTCTTTACTATGCCGACCACCCGGGTCTCCAGCCCGATTGCCGCTCAGCTCGGCTGCGCGTTCGAGGAGGGACCGTCCGGCTCGTTCATCGGAACCGACCCGGTCAAGGCCACTAGCGTTGCCGGCGTCTTTGCCTGTGGCGACGCGGCGCGGGCGGCTGGATCGGTGTCACTGGCTATCGGAGATGGCGCAATGGCTGGTGCAGCGACTCACAGGTCGCTGTTCATGCCCCCGGTCTGACTATGCGGCGCGAGCGCAGGTGTCGCACTGACCCAGCAGTACGAGATCGTGCCCCTCGAGGCGGAACTTGCGCGGCACGAGGTCCCGAAGGCCTTTGACGCATCCTTCGAGGTCGAAGACCCGACGGCAGGACCGACAGCGAAAATGGTGGTGATGGCCGAGTCCGGACGGCTCGTATCGGTCAGGTTCGCCAGGCAGTTCGACGGGTACGAGCCAGCCTTCATCGACCAGGGCCTTGATGCCCCGGTACACGGTGGCGATACCGAGGCCGGACACTTCGTCACTGGCGGATTCGAGCACCTCTGCCGGGCTCAGCGGTCGGCCGGTCTGTTCAAACGCTGCCCGAATCGCCGCTCGCTGCCTGGTATTCCGTGTCACAACGCCTCATCGGTTCGAGACGCTGAAAGATAGCCCGGTCGATTCGGCTCCGCATCTATTCACCCGCGGGTTAGGCGTCCGCCTCGCAGTCGGCGCAACGCCCATGCAGAATCAGCTCCTGGCGCTCAAGCCGAAACAGCTTGGGCAGCAATTGCTCCACGCCAAGAATCGCGCCGTGAATATCGTAGACGCGATCGCAGCGAGAACACTGGAAGTGATGGTGCCCGGCAAGCCCTGCCAGCTCGTACCGAACCACACCCCCCGGAAGCGAGACAAGGGTCAGCTGGCCCCCGTCGACAAGCTCCCGGAGGTGCCGATACACCGTGGCAATTCCAAGACGTGGAACGACGCGACGGCCGAGCTCGAGGACCTCGCCCACGGCAAGCGGCCGTCCCATTTCTTCGAATGCGGCCAGAACCGCCAGCCGCTGCGGCGTTGGTCGGCGGTCGTCGCACGGGAGAGGGGATGCCGCTATCATGCCCTCCTTCAGATGGTCTGCCGCGAAACCATGATAACGATAGTATATTATCACTAACTATCAGGCCGCGCAATTGTCTCCCTCGGTTCCGAACATGACGCTATCCGCTCGCCTCCTGTGCGTGCCCCTCCTGGTTCTCATGCCAGGGCTTGTCTCCGGTCAAACGAAGCCCACGGTGAAACCGGCCGACTACGGCAAGTTCGAATCGCTCGGTCCTGGGCGTCCGTCGCCAGACGGGCGCTGGTTTGCCTATGTTGTCACCCGGGTCGATGAGCGCAGCGAGCTGCGGATTGCGAACCTGGAGCGCGACTCGACCCGGACCAGCCCCTGGGGCAGCAATCCTCGGTTTGCCGCCTCCAGCCGATGGCTGATCTGGACCGTCGGGATGTCGCCCGACGAACGCGAGAAATTGACTCGGGACAAGAAGCCGATCCGAACCGGGGCCGGCCTGCTGGATCTGCGCACGGGAGTCGAACGCACCTTCACGTCGATCTCCGCCGCGGCCTTCGACGCGTCCGGCCGATATCTCGCGCTCCACGGATATGCACCTGACGAGCCGAAGGGCAGAGGGGCCGATCTGCGCATCCTCGACCTCGCGGCGGGAACCGAAGTCGCGCTTGGCAACGTTGCGGAGTTTGCCTGGAGTGAGGTCGGGTCGTTCGCTGCCGTCGCGATTGCTACGGGTACCGACGCCGGCAACGGTGTGCAGGTCCTGGACGCCGCGACGGGACGGACCATCGGGCTCGATGCGTCAGCCTCAGTCTACCGGCAGCTGGCCTGGCGCAAGAAGGGCCCGGATCTCGCCGTCTATCGATCGAACGGGCCAAGCTCCAAGCCTGGAGTCGGATTCACGCTGCTCGCCTGGCGCGGTATCGATCGATCTGCTCCGGCTCGATTGCAGCTCGACCCCAAAGCGCTTGGTGCGCCAGATTCGATGCAAGTGGTCGAGCACCGGAAGCCGTCTTGGTCTGACGACGGCTCCAGGATTGCCCTTGGGTTCCGCCCGGTGGAACCGGATAGCGCTTCGAACACGCCGGATTCCGCTCGTCGAGAGCCGGCACACAAGCCTGCCGAACTCCCTGGGGTCCAGATCTGGCACACCAACGACGTTCGAATTATTCCGATGCAGCAGGCGCAGCGCCAGGCCACCGCGCGCCGCACGCTGCTGGCCGTCTGGACCCCGGATGCAGCGCGACTGACCTGGGTCGGTGCCGACCTGATGGAGGAGGCCCTCGTCGTCGGGAACACCTGGCGCCATGGCATCGAACGGGCTCGATCGCCCTACCCGTGGGGCACCAAGTTTGGTCGGCCCTATCACGACGTCTGGGCGGTCGATCTGGTCTCGGGTCAGCGCAGCCGTGTGCTGGAAAAAGTCCGTCACGAATGGTTGAGCCCTGACGGACGCTACCTGCTCTGGTTCGACGGCAAGGACTACTGGACTCACAACCTGACCACCGGCGCCCGCCGTAACCTCACGGTCGGCGTCGCTGCTGCCTTTGCGGATACCGCAGACGACACTCCTACCGACCTGCCTCGTCCGCATGGCGTCGGAGGCTGGTCGACCGGCGACGCGGCAGTCTACCTCTATGACGAGTTCGACGTCTGGCGTGCCAGCCCGGATGGTGGCCGGGTCGAGCGACTGACAGAGGGAACCCGGGACAGCGTGATCCATCGCTTGGTGCGAACATCGCCCGACGAGCAGGCGTTCGATCCGACCAAACCGATTTATGTCTCGCTGCGGGGAGAGTGGAGCGAGAAGCGCGGATACGCCGTGCTGACCCGCAACCGGCCCATCGAACGACTGGTCTTCGAGGACCGCTTCCTTGGTGGCCTGACACGGGCTGACAGCGCCGAGCGCTTCTTCTACCGGCGCGAGGCACGCGCCGAATCGCCCAACTATGTCGCCACCGGCCCGTCGCTCTCCCAGGCCAAACCGATCAGCCACACGAACCCGTTTCTCGGTGACTATGCCTGGACCCGAAGCGAACTGATCGGGTTTACCAACGAGACCGGACGGCCCCTGCAAGGCATCCTGCTGTATCCCGCTGGGCATGATCCGTCGAAGCGCTACCCGATGATCGTGTACACCTACGAGATGCTGTCGAACGAACTGCATTTCTTTCAAGCACCAAGCGAGCGAAGCTACTACAACTACACAGCCTGGACCCAGAACGGGTACTTCGTGCTGATGCCCGATATTCACTTTCGTGCTCGGGACCCAGGCGTTGCCGTGCTCGAGACGTTACGGCCAGCGGTCGCGGCGGTCGCCGCCAAAGGCTTGATCGATCCGAAGCGCGTCGGCCTGATCGGCCATTCCTGGGGCGGGTACACTGCGACATACGTACCAACCCGAACCGACCTCTTTGCGGCGTCGGTGGCCGGCGCTCCGCTGACCGACTTCGTGAGCTTCATGGGCCAGATTCATTGGACTCCAGGCCTGGCGGAGGTCGACCACTGGGAGACAGGCCAGGCACGCATGGAGGTACCCTACTGGGAGGACCCCGAAGCACACCATCGCAACTCACCGGTGCACAAGGTCCACGAGATGAAGACGCCGCTCCTGATGGCCCACGGCAACAAGGACGGCGTGGTCGAGTTCTTTCAGGCCACCGAGTTCTACAACTTTGCTCGTCGAGCCGAGCGACAGATGGTTCTGCTCGTCTACGAGGACGAGAGCCACAGTTTTCTCAAGAAGGCGAATGCGATCGACTATCATCGTCGGATTCTGGAATGGTTCGGCCACTACCTGAAGGGTGAGGCGGCCCCCGACTGGATCACGAAAGGTATTTCGCTCGAACGCCTCGACGCCGAGAAGAAGCGCGTGGCCTCTCCGGAAACGGCGGGAATGACGATTCCTCCTGAGAATCCGTAGCCGGGGCCGGAAGTCACCGCAGCTGCCGGACCCAGCGTCCCATGGCCTTGGCAAACTCTCCGGCGCGGTTCGGGCGGCGGCGAAGGTACTCGGCGTAGATCGGAGCGGCTCGGTCGCGGAGCGCAATGTCCTCGGGGCTGTCCGATGCGCCCTTCGGCACTGCGTAGACGAAGGTAGACTGCGTCGGAGGCCCATCACGCTCGGCTGGCCATTTGTGGTACGTCTCGACCCGCCGGAAATCGCGGGGCACGACGGTCCTCAGTGAGTCGCCCTGGATCCCGGCTTCGACGAAGAAATCGACGGCCGGATCGGGATACCCGAACAGGTACCCGTAGCCCCGCCATCGGTCGGCGCGGTCAGCATGCTCAACGACCGCAAGCACTTCATCCGGATCCGCGGAGGGCGTGAGACCCAGTCGGGCAAAGAAATCGGCGTGGGCCTCGATGGTGCGCCGCACACCAGCGCGGTGAAAAAGCACCAGCGATGCAGCAACCCGTCGCTCCGTCGAATCCCGCCCCGAATACACCATCGCGTAACGCTGTACCAGCACCCCCACCTCACCGCACT
>JAHBVU010000017.1 GCA_019637315.1 Gemmatimonadales bacterium | reverse complement strand
TACACGGTAGATTAGCAACTGTCTTTCAACTGACGTTGGCCCCAAAAGCGAACAGGTGTTCGGTAGAATCAGGCGACCAAGTCGGTCCGTTCGTTCTGACGTTGGGTTGCGAATTCCATCGGGGTCAGATGCCCAAGGGATCCGTGCGGTCGTCGCTGATTATAATCGTCCCGCCAGCGATTCAGCTTGGCTTGGGCGTCCGCCAGCGAGAAGAATTGCTGGACGTTCAAGCACTCGTCCCGCAGACGCCCGTTAAACGACTCGATGTGCGCGTTCTCGACCGGCTTTCCAGGGCGGATGAAGTCGAGCTGCACGCCCCGCTGGTACGCCCAATCCTCCAACGCCCGCGACATGAATTCGGTGCCGTGATCCACGGTGATCGAGCGTGGCGCTGGGCCGGCGCCAATGATCCGGTCGAGCACCGCGGCCACATCCTGGCCCGTAAAGCGAAACCGGCACTCCAGTGTCGGGCTCCAGCGACTCCACTGATCGACGATGGTCAGCACGCGAAATGGGCGCCCATCGGCCAACTGATCATGCACAAAATCCATACTCCACCGCTGGGCGGGACCCGTCGCCACGGGCGCGGGGCCGCGATGTAACGCCATGTGCTTCCGGCGGCGCACCCGCATCCGGACCTGCAATCCCTCGAGCCGATAGAGCCGCCGGACGCGCTTCTTGTTGACCAGCCACCCCTCGCGTCGCAGCAACACCCAGATCCGCAGGAAGCCAAAACGGGGGCGCGCGTGCGCCAACTCGCGAATGCGCCCGCGCAAGACGGCTTGGTCGTCGCGGGTCGGCGGGCGATACCACCCGGTCCGGCTGAACTGGGCCAACGCGCAGGCGCGGACAATGCTGACGCCGAACGTCGTGCGCCACCATTGGGCGAGCTCCCGGCGGCGCGTCGGCCTTAGCCTTTGTTTCGGAGGGCCTCGCTGAGCATATGCTTATCCAGCGTCAAGTCGGCGACGAGGCTTTTGAGCCGCCGGTTCTCCTCCTCGAGCTGGCGCATCTTCCGCAGCTCGCTGACCCCCAGGTGGGCGAACTTCTTCTTCCACTGATAGAACGTCGCCTCGCTCACGCCGATCTGCCGACAGACGTCGCCGACCGGGGTGCCACTCTCCGCTTGGCGCAAAGCGTAGGCGATCTGCTCCTCTGAGAACTTCGAGCGCTTCATGGGTCCCACTCCTTTGTTGTTTGGGGACCGATGTCGCCGAATTTACTCTACTTTTGACCTGCCCAACTTTTCTGGGGAGACGTCAGTGGGGGCGGACCTCGCGACCGCCGCGCAAGTGCTGGCCCAGCTCCGCGCGTGGATAGCGGATTACAACGGCGTCGCGCCGCACTCCGCGCTCGGGTACCAGTCACCCCAGCAATACCGGCACGCGCAGTCCCTAGCAGGTGAGATCAGTGCGCCCAAAGTGCCTCACGAATTGGGGTACTAAGCATCGCTCACATCCGCGCAAAAAAGGAACTGGGTTCCTCCCGAAGTAGCGTCCGTGTTCCCGATTGAAACCTGGCGGCGGCTGAATCCGTTCTGCCCTAATCCTCGCCCGGCCAATCATGATCCGACTCCTCGACCAACTCGCCCGCGACACCCGGCTAGCCTTCCGGACCTTCGCCCGGTTCCCGCTCTTCACGGCCACCGCCGTGCTAACCGTCGGGCTCGGCATGGGCTTCAACACCTCGCTCTTCTCGGTCATGCACGCCGTGCTCTTCCGCCCCCTCCCGGTGGCCGAGCCCGAGACCCTGCGGAGCCTCTTCGTCGAAATCCACGGCGGCCGCGGTCGCGCCTCCTTCAACGGCCCGGGCGGCCTCTCGTTCCAGGAACTGGCCGCCTTCCGCGCCGCGTCGACCACCTCGGACATAGCCGGCGTCGCCACCACCCAGCTCAGCTGGCAAAAGGGCGAAGTCCAAAGCCTCCAGGCCCAGCTCGCCTCTGATAACCTCCTCCCCATGCTCGGCGCACGGCCGGTCCTGGGGCGCTTCTTTTCCGCCGACGAGACGGTCCACCCGGGCAGCGCACCTGTCGCCGTGCTGAGCCACCGGTTCTGGACGGTCGAGCTGGGCGGCGACCCCGCCGTCCTCGGGACCACGCTGACCCTGAACCGCACCCCGTTCACCGTCATTGGCGTCGCAGACGAACGCACCCGTGGCCCCCTGATGGAGGGCGCCGACCTCTGGATCCCGCTTTCGATGCAACGACTCACCCGGCCCGGCGAATCCCTGATCGACCAGCCGGACGTGTCGTGGATCCAGGTCTTTGCCCGCGCCAAGGGCGGCGCCAGCGATGTCGGGATGACCGCCGAGTTGCAACTGCTCGCGGAGAGGACCGTCAATGCCGGGGCCGATGCCCGGATCAGTGCCTCCGTGGTGCCGGCCACGTTCCTGGCCGTGCCGAAGGCGCGCCGCGCCGCCGTGCCCGGAATGGCCCTCCTCTGGGTCGCCTTCGGGTTAATCCTGATCGTGGCCTGCGCCAACGTTGCCAACATGCTGATGGCCCGCGGCCTGGCCCGACAGCGGGAGTTTGCCATCCGCCGCGCCGTCGGTGCCGACCGGCAGGGCATCATCCGCCTGCTGCTGGTCGAAAGCGCCTGGCTCGGCCTGCTGGGCGGCGCGTTGGGGCTGTCGCTGGCGTTTGGGGCAGGGCGACTGGCCAGTCTCGTCATCCCGGCCTCGATCGACCTCCAGTTCGACTTCTCCCCCGATCCGACCGTGCTGGGCTTTGCCGCGCTGATGTCCCTCGTCTCGGGACTCGCCTTCGGATTCCTCCCGGCACTCCAGTCGACCGGCTTCGAGCTCTCGCCCAGCCTCAAGAGCGATGGCCTCGCCTCCGCTGGCCGCGCCAGGTTCCGGGTCCAGCACCTGCTGGTTGGTGTGCAGGTGGCCGCCTGTGTCGTGCTGCTGGTCAACGCCGGACTGGTGGTGCGCAGCATGCGCCACGCCCTCACGATGGATGTCGGCAAGCCGCTCGACCGGCTGGTGATCGGTTCCTTCGACCTGCGCCAGCAGCAGTATGACTCGGTGGCCGCCGAGCTGTTCTTCAACCGGCTGACGGAGCGGATGCGGAGCGAGCCGGGCGTGGTCGCTGCCAGCACCAGCTTTCTCCAGCCCGCCATCTCCAATGCGAGCAACGTGATCCGGGTTGACGACGGCTCGGGTACACCGGGCGAGCTCTTCCAGGTGGCCTTCGACGAGGTCGGCGCCGACTACTTCGCCACGGCCGGGCTCCCGATCCTCGCGGGCCGAAGCTTCACCGAGGCCGAGGTCAAACGGGGCGACGCGGTCGCACTGGTCGACCAGCGCTTTGCCGACGAACGGCTCCCGGGCCGAGCTATCGGGCGGCGAATCGTGATCGGCGACCTGCGCGGCGGCTCCGAGGTGTACGAGATCATCGGCGTCGTCAGCAGCACCCGCCCCCTCGACGCAGGCCGCCGTCCGATGCCCACCTACTACCGGCCGATCCAGGGCCTCCGCTACATGGAGGCCACCATTCAAGTGCGCCACCAGGGCGACGACGCAGCCACCATCGCCGCGATCCGTCGTGCCGCCGCTGAGATCGACCCCAACCTGCTGGTCAAGACGAGCACGATCGAGCAGAATGTGCAGCAAGCGCTGCTGCCGGTGCGGATCGTCTCCTACGTGCTCACGGCGCTCGGTGCGCTGGCCCTGATCCTCGCGACGGTCGGCCTGTTCGGGGTGATCGCCTTCGCGGTCGGCCGCCGCGCCCGCGAAATCGCCATCCGTGTCGCACTCGGCGCAGCCCCGGGCCGAGTCCTCGGTCTCGTCGTGCGACAGGGCGTGGGGCCGATCGTGGGGGGCGGGGCAGTGGGCCTCGCGCTGGCGGTCGCGGGCGGCTTCCTGATCCGCCGAATTCTCTACGGCATGAGCCCGGTCGATCCCGTCACGCTCGGCGCCGTCATCATCCTCGTCGCGCTTGCCGCGGTCGTAGCGTTCTGGATCCCGACCCGCCGTGCGATTGCCGTGCAGCCGGCCTCCGTGCTGCGACAGGACTAGCCTACCCTGCGCCCTTGACTCCGCTCGGCGCTTTCCGTACCCTCCCCGGGCTCAGAATCCCGGGCGTACGGTCGTTTGGACTTGTCCGCTGACAGGTGCCGGAAGCGCGCATGGTCGAGAGCCGTCTCGCGGGCCTATCGTCCTCTAAGGCTCCGCCAGCATCACAGCAATAGCAGGCCCGTCCCCCACGTTCTTCTGCGTATCCCTCGAGGATCCTATGACCGACACCGACCCGTCCCTGCCGGCCGACGTTTCGAGACGTGAGTTCCTGAAAGTCGGCGGCGTTGCTGCCGCTGCGGGCCTGGTGGGCACCGCCTGCACGGCGCCGCCAAACGCGGGCGGGACTGTTGCCGCGACGGACAGTACCGCCCCGGAGTCCGGCCCCCGCCGCCAGTCAGTCTCGGTCGACGTATGCGTGGTCGGCGCCGGCTTTGCCGGCCTCGCGGCTGCGCATGCGGTCAAGGCAGCCGGCAAGACGGTGCTCGTCCTCGAGGCGCGCGATCGAGTCGGCGGCCGGACGCTGACCATCCAGCTGCCCGGCGGTGGCTGGGTCGACGAGGGTGGCCAGTGGGCGGGCGCGGGGCACGACCGCTTCTACCACTGGATCAAGGCGACGGGCAAGACGACCTATCCCAGCCCGAACTTCGGCGAGTCGATCGTCTACGGCCCCGCGCTCAAGCAGCACCAACGCGTCGGCGACGATTGGTCGGTACTGCCCGGCTACGCTCGCGTCGAAGCGATCAAGACCAGACTGCAGGGGATGGCCGATTCGCTCGACCCCGCCGCGCCCTGGTCGCATCCTGAGGCCCGTGCCTGGGATGGCATCACGCTGGCCCAGTGGCTCGCGCAGAACGTCAGGGAGCCGAACATCCGCGACTTTCTCGTCGCCGACATGTCGTACGCCTGCGCCAGTCCCGAGCAGATCTCGGTGCTGTCATTCCTCTCGCTGGTCAAGCAGTGCGTCAGCTTCGACAAGCTGAACGGGTTCGAGGATGCTGCGCAGCAGGATCGCGTCGTGGGCGGTGTTCAGCCGGTTGCAACCGGCATGGCGGACCTGCTTGGCGCCAGCAACATCCGGCTCAGGAATCCGGTGCGCCGAGTCCGTTGGAGCGAAACCGAGGCTACGGTCAGCACCGACGCGGTCGATGTCAAAGCGCGCCACGTCATCTTCGCGGGGCCACCCTCGCTGATGGGCGCGATCGAGTTCGCGCCGTCGCTTCCGTTGGCCCGGGCGCAGATTACGCAGCATTGGCCGCAGGGGCTCGTCATCAAAGTCGGCATGGTCTACAGCACCCCGTTCTGGCGCGAGCAGGGTCTGAGCGGCGGGTCGCTGGACTACTCCGCGATGGTGTCCGAAACCGCCGACAGCAGCGCGCCGGAGGGCTACGGCACTGCCGGCGTGTTGACCGGGTTCCTCTACACCGATCAGGCGCGCGCCGCCTCACTGCTGCCTGCGCAGGAGCGGCGGCAGCGGATCCTGGCCGAGATGGCGACCCGGTTCGGCGACAAGGCCCTGACGCCGGATCGCGTCATCGAGATGAACTGGTCCACCCAGGTATGGACGCGGGGCTGCTACGGCGGCTATCTCGCTCCGGGGGCCACGGCGTTGTTCAAGTCTGCCGTGCGCGATCCGATCGGTCCGCTGCATTGGGCCGGCACCGAGACCTCGCCGGAGTGGCCCACCTTCATCGAAGGCGCCATCCGCTCCGGCGAGCGGGCTGCGGCAGCAATCGTAACCCCGGCTGCCGCCACGGCGGTCGGCACGGCTCGGGCGGGGGCGACCGTGGCAGGCTAGCGCCGGAGATCTCCCGGTGCACGGTTCGAGGAGGAATTCCGCATCTAGAGGGTAGGGGCGTGCTCGGAGCACGCCCAAACCCCGATCCGGAGTTGCTCATGCCGTACTTTCGCCTCGCACTCGTTGCGGTGTTCGTCCTGCTCGCAGGTGCCGGCTGCGGCGGTGACGAACCCTCCCGACCGACCCCGCCGCCCCCACTTCCTGGCGTCTCGACGATTGCCATTGCGAGCCCTGGCGGCACGGTACTCTCCGCGTTGGGTGACACCCTCCGCCTGACCGCGACACCCCGCGCCGCCAACGGCAGCGCTGTGGCCGGCGCGGAGGTTGTCTGGACCTCCTCGAGTCCTGAGGTCGCCAGTGTCACGTCGACGGGCCTGGTGACGGCCATCGGCAACGGGTCGGCGACCATGACTGCGGCCGTCGGCAGCGTCACGGCCACGGTCGCGGTCACGGTCGAGCAGGCGGTCGCGTCGGTCGTGGTCTCGCCGGAGGCCTGGGCACCGACGGCGTTGCAGCTGACCCAGCAGTTCACCGCGACCGCCCGCGACGCCAACGAGAACCCAATTGCCGGAGCCGTATTTGTCTGGCAGGCGGACCAGGGCGGCCCGGTCACCGTCACCCCGGAAGGACTGGCCACGGCAGAGCGGGTCGGTACCACCTCGCTTCGGGCGACCGTGGCCGGGGGGACGGGCACCGCGGCTATCGACGTCACCCAGGTGCTCGCGTCCGTGGCGGTGGCCCCAGCCTCCTGGCAGCCAACCGCACTCGGTGCGCAGCAGCAGTTCACCGCGACCGCCCTGGATGCCAACGATCAGCCCATTGCCGACGCGGTCGTCGCGTGGGAACTTGCCGACGACAGCACCGTCACGGTCACAGCGACGGGTCTCGCGACTGCGCAGCAGGTCGGTTCAACCCTGCTGCGAGCGGTGGTCGAGGATCGCGAAGGCGCGGCCGAGATCGAGGTGACCCAGCAGCTGGCCAGCGTGGAAGTGACCCCGGCGTCCTGGCAACCGACCGCGCTCGGCGCGGAGCAGGGACTCACGGTCGCGGGTAAGGACGCCAACGGACGGCCGCTCACCGACTGGGAGGTGATCTGGCGCTCCTCCGATACCACGGTCGTGACCGTCTCGGCCGATGGCGTGATGCGCTCGGTCAGGCAGGGCAGCGCGGTCGTCGTCGGCGAGACGAGCGCGGGCAGCACCGAGATTCCGGTGCAGGTAACCCAGGTGATTGCTGCGCTGGCCCTCTCGCCCGGGCACGATACCCTCTACACCGCGGGCGACACCCTGCAGGTCGTGCCCCGCGCCACCGATGCCAACGGCGCTCTGATCGAAGGGCTGGGCTACACCTGGACCACATCGGCGCCGGGCGTGGCAACGGTGTCGTCGAGCGGCCTCGCGACCGCAGTTGCCCCAGGTGTTGCCCTGATCAGGGCGGTCACTCCGGGACGTGCGGCCGAGGCCAGGATCACGGTGCTTGGTACGCCGCCGCCGGCTGCCGTGTCGCTCGAGGTAACCCCCGGGGACTGGACGGCGACTGCTCTCGGTGAACGGACCACCCTGGGCGTGGTAGCGTTCGCCGCCAACGGTGCGGAGGTGGCGGTGTCCACGCCTCTCTGGCAGAGCTCGAATCCCGCAGTGGCCTCGGTAGACGCGCAGGGCGAGGTGACCGCCATGAGCAGCGGCTCCGCTACGATTACGGCCACCCTGGGCGCACTCAGCAGCACAGCCTCGGTGGTGGTCGACCCGACCGGCGCGATTGCCAACGGCGTGGTCTGGACCGTCTACCTCCCGCGCCTGGTCGAGGCGCCAGCGATCGTAACTGGCGGGCGGCTGGTCACCCCGGCAACGGGATCTGCCGCGCCCTGGACCGACGACGGCGTGGCCCGTTTCCAGTGGGAGGCGGAGCGCATCGCGATCCTGAGCGACGTGAGCGGCGGGCAGGGCACACTGCGGGTGCGCGACCGAGTCGGAGAGTGGGAAACGCTGGTCGTCGCGACCGCCGCCGATTTTCAGCTCGAGGGCAACCTGATCGGCGTGCGCCATGGTAACGGCAGCGTCCGGGTCAAGAGCGGCATCAACGGCGCCTGGACGGTTGTTGCCAGCGGTGGAGTGGCGAAATTCCAGCTCGAGGGCAACCGTATCGGACTGCTCGACGCCAACGGCGACTTCCGGGTGCGCGACGGCTTGAGCGGCGCCTGGACCACGCTCGTAGCCGGCACCGCTCGTGACTTTCAGCTCGAAGGCAACCGCATCGGCGTACTGCAGGAGGGCGGAGTCTTTCGAGTCAAGGACGGCATCAACGGCGCCTGGACCGTGCTCGATGCGAGTACGGCCGCGTCGTTCCAGCTCGCGGGCAATCGGATTGCGCTGCTCCGGACCAACGGCGAGTTGCGCGCTAAGGACGGCATTTCCGGTACCTGGGCGGTGCTGGCAACGGGCGGATTCGCGAAGTATCAGCTCGATGGCAATCGGATCGGTGCTATGCGGTCGAACGGATCGTTCTACGTGAAGGACGGTCTGCAAGGCGCCTGGACGACGCTGGCCTCCGTGGGAGCTACCGACTTTCACCTCAACAAGGGGCGGATCGGTGTGGTGCTGAACGGCAATCGGGTGCGCGTCAAGCGGGGAAGTCCCTCGGCCCCGTGGACCACCGATACGACCGTCGCGGGCCCTGTCACCCGGTTCCACGCTGCCGTGGCCGTGCCGATGCCTCCGTACCGGACCACGGTAGCGAGCTACAAAACGCTCATGGCGGGTTGTCAGGCAGACTGCATTCGGGATGCCTATATCCCGTTCGAGTGGCTGACGATTCCGGTCCCCTTCTATGGACGCAACTGCGGGCATGGGCGGCCGGCTGAGGGCAAGTCGCAGCTGTCGGTCGACGGTATGGACTATCTCTGCTACCACCATGACCGCCAGACGAGCTGGTACGGCAACGCAACCGGCACGATCGGCAACGATTTCGCCGGAGCCTGCATCGTTCGGTACGGATTGCTCAATGCGCGCTTGACCCGAGATGGCAACGTGCTGACGCCGGGGTCCTCGGCCTACAAGCAGGCGTGGGGTCTCTTTCCGAGGACGGCCGAGGCGGTGCGCCGGTACCTCAACTGGACCCTGAGCTGTACCACCGGGCACATGAACAGCTTCGTGCAGGACACTCGCCTCGGACTCTGAGTCCGGGGCCTGGCCGGCGGAGCTATCGGGTCAGCAGGGCGCTGGTGCGTCGCGTTTCGGGGTCGTCGGCGCCGAGTCGTTCGACGAGGATCTGTCGGCTCTGGTGCAGCAGCGAGTCCGCTTCGCTGCCCCGTCCGACCGTGCGGAGGACGAGCGCCAGCTCGCGCATCGTGATCGCCGCATCAGGATGGGGCGGCCCGGCAATCGCGCTGCGCGCAGTGAGGGCCTGGCGGAGGTGGTGCTCGCTGCCCTCGTACTCGCGACGTTGACGCAGCACGACGCCGAGGTCGTGGTGTGCATTGGCGGTCCGCGGATTGAGATTGCCCAGCCGTTCGGTCCGCATCGCGAGCGCCCGCCGCATCAGGGAGTCGGCGGCGGTCAGGTCACCTGCCGCGGCGCGGGCGGCGCCGAGTCCGAGCAGGCTCTCGGCGTTTTCGAGGTCGTCCGGGGTGAGCAGCCGGGATCGAAGGGCCAGCGCCTCGCGGTGAGTCCGTTCCGCTTCTGCGGTTCGGCCCTGCGCGAGAAAGATCCGGCCAAGATTGTCCAGGTCGGCCGCCGTGCGGGGGTGCTCCGTGCCGTAGGCCGACCGATTGATTGCAATCGCTTCGCGCTGCAGCGCCTCGGCTTCCTTGAGCGCCGCTCCGCCTCGTCGCCGCACGGCTACCGCAAGGTTGTTGATGCCAATCCCGACGACGACGTGATCCGTGCGGTACGCTCGGCGGCCGAGTGCCACGACCTCGCGGAAAGCCTCCTCTGCCTTTGCGTACGACCCCGACCGCCAGAGCATGTACGCCACGCTGTTGAGCGCGTTGACCGTGGCCGGATTCTCGAGCCCGACGCTCCGGACCGACAGCTCGTAGCGCTCGCGAAAGAGCGCCTCCGCCTCTTCATACTGGCCCGCCTGCTCGAGAATGTACGCCAGGGTGTGCAGCGACAACACGAGGTCGGGATGGGTGGGGGCCAGACCCTGACGCCGCACCGCCAGCGATGCACGAGCCGCCTCCTCCGCTTCATCGAGCCGTTGAAGGTTGCGCAGCACGATGCCGAGCGTCTGCAGGGTGGCGGCGCTATCTAACGCAGTCGTCCTGGGGGAGACCCGCTGGCTGGCGAGGGCCGCAACCAGCAGGCTTTCCGCGGTAGCGTGCTTGCCGCGCTGGTTGAGGGTCGTGGCGAGGGCCTGCATGGTGCCGACGGTGGCCGAGTCGTGCGCACCAAAGAGCGTGGTTCGGATTGCCAGGGCCCGGCGCTGTTCCTCCTCGGCGTCCCCCAGTCTGCCCGCGAGGGTGAGGTGGACTCGGCCCAGTTCCTCCAGCGTCGTCGCCACGTCGGCGTGGGTTTCGCCGTAGAGCGCCTGCTGCAGGGCCAGCGCTTCGGTCAGTCGCGCCTCCGCGTCCTGGAAGAGCCCGAGCCTCCGGTAGGTGCGCCCGATCACGAACAGCATCGAGGCCTGCAAGGCAGGCTCACCTTCCAGTTGCTTCGTGATGCGAACCGCGCCCGAATCGAGCAGTTGGCGTGCGCTCACATCCGGCGATGCCGCCACGGTGGGGTCGGAGCCGCTGAAGAGACCTTCCAGAAAGTCGGCTACCCGGGCAGCCTTGGCGGATTCGAGCTGGGCCCGATCGCGCTCTTCGCTGAGACGCCAGGTAAAGGTGCCGATCGTCGCGATCAGTACCAGCAGCGCCGTGGCCGTGCCGAGCACGCCGACGCGATGACGCCGGACGAAGCGTCCCGCGTAGTATCCCAGCGTGGCGGGCCGCGCGGCAATCGGCAGCCCGGAGCGGTACCGTGCGATATCCTCGGCGAACTGGGCGGCCGAGGGGTAGCGATGGGCCGGGTCCTTGCGCATGGCGGTGCCGACGATCGTGTCGAGATCGCCCTGCAAGCTGCGCGCGAGCCCGCGCGGGGTACTGCTCCGGGCAGCCGCTCGTGCGCCGGCGGTGTCGGGATCGGCGAGGACCTGTCGACTCGGCAGCGGCGGCTCGGTATCGCGGATCAGTCGCTCGAGCTCGAGCGGCGACGCGGCGCGCAGCTGGCCCGACGGGAAGGGCAGCAATCCGGTCAGCAGCTCGTACAGCAGCACCGCGAGCGAGTAGATGTCGGAGCGGGTGTCCACCGTGTCGGCCGGGGCGGAAAGCTGCTCTGGACTCATGTACTCCCGGGTGCCGAGCAGCGCGTGCTGCCCGGTGTGCGCGGTGGTCATGCCGGTCTCGCCGGAAAGCACCCGGGCAATCCCGAAGTCGATGATCTTCGGCGTGGCGACGCCGTCGATCTCGGTGACGAGGATGTTGGAGGGCTTGAGGTCGCGGTGCACCACGCCCTTCTGGTGCGCATGGTGCACTGCGCTCAGTACCTGGCGGAAAAGATCCAGGCGGGCCTCGATGCCGAGCAGATGCCCGTCGCAGTACGCCGTGATCGGCACGCCGCGCACCAGCTCCATGGCAAAGTAGGGCAGGCCATCGGCGGTGGTGCCCGCATCGAACAGCGCTGCGATGTGCGGGTGCTGGAGCGTTGCGAGCGTGCGGCGCTCGAGCTCGAACCGGGCGATGACGCTGGGCGTCGAGAGCCCGCCCCGGACGACCTTAATGGCGACATCGCGCGCAACCGGCGACTCCTGATGCCCGGCATAGACGAAGCCCATCCCGCCTTCGCCGAGGGGGCCGGTGACGCGGTAGGGCCCGATTCGTTCGGGGATGGCGGCTGGGAGGAGGGTCTGGGCGGTCGCTGCGATCCGGGCTTCGACTCCGGCGGCGAGCGAGTCGACGCCGCCAGTCGTGGCATGCGCCAGGAGTGATCGGGCGTCCTCGAGGAGTGCCGGGTCATCGGCACACTGCGCAGCGATCCAAGCATCGCGTTCACCTGCCGGGCGCTCCATCGCGTCTCCGACGAGCGTCATCAGGCGGCGAAAGCGGACCGGATCAGCGGTCATGGTGCCGTCAGTTCACGTCGGAGCCAGAGCAGTGCCGCCGCCCAGTCGTTGGCTGCCTTGCGTCGCGATACGCCGAGCGACTCGGCCGCCTCATCGAGCGTCAGGCCAGTGAAGAACCGGAGCTCGACCAGACGTTCGAGCTGTGGATCCATCGCGCCCAGTCGCGCCAGCGTTTCGTGAAGATCGATCAGGTCGTAGTCTCCGGGCACCGGGGCCACGTCTGATTCGAGCGTGATCCGGCGCCAGCCGCCGCCGCGCTTCTCGGCGTCGCGGCGTCGCGCCGTGTCGACCAGGACCTGACGCATGGCGCGCGCGGCAATCCGAAAGAAGTGCGCCCGATTCTGGAATGCCGGCGGCGGGCCCTGTGCCAGGCGCAGGTAGGTTTCGTGGACCAGTGCGGTCGGCTGCAGCGTGTGCCCGTCGCGCTCGCGCCGCATCTGCCGCGCCGCCATGACGCGCAGCTCATCGTAGATCAGTGGCAGCAGTGAGTCGGCCTGACGCGGATCGGAGAGATCGACACCGCGCAGCATCTCCGTGAGCTGCTCGGACGGCGGCGTTGCTGTTTCGTCGAAGGCATCGTCGCGCATGGGCGCTTACTCCACGCCGCTCCGCAGGATCTTCTCGAGCTTCCGCCCCTTGGCCAGCTCATCGACGAGCTTGTCGAGATACCGCACCTTCAGGGTCAGCGGATTCTCGATACTCTCGATCCGGTAACCGCAGATCGTCCCGGTAATCAGGCTCGCGTTGGGGTTGAGGTTTGCCGCTTGAAAGAACTCTTCGAAGGTCGCCTTGCTCTTGATCAGCCCCTGCAGCTTTGCTTCGCTGAACCCGGTCAACCAGCTGATGACCTGATGGAGCTCTTCCTTGGTGCGCCCCTTCTTCTCGACCTTGGTGACGTAGTGCGGATAGACGGACGCAAAGATCATCGTGCGAATGCGTTCGTCGTGGTCCCGCGGCTTGCCCATCCTTTGCCCCTCACTTGCAAGAAGTTGTCAGGCGACCCGGACGCACTGCCAGTCTTTATCCAAGTGCCAAGAAGATGGTCCCGGTAAGGCGTTGGTAATCCATAGATTGACACGATACAGTATGGGCAAGAACGGCGCAACACGACGGTCAACGACGACGCCGAGCGTTGGGACTGACTTGCGGCCCCTGTTCACTTGCCGTCATCGGCGACCGGCTGGACCCGATGAAGACGCACATGGACGATCCCGTCAGCGTCAGTCCAGGTGCCGAGTACCCAGCCGGGGCCGACTTCGAGCGGACGAAATCCCTCAGGCAGAATGGCGTCGCCAGACCAGTGACCGGCCGAGTCGATCACTGAGACCACCCGAGTCGCCGCCGTGCGCCAGACCCAGAAGCTGCCGTCGCGGTCCGCTGCGAGTCCGTGGAATGCGGGAGCGGTCTCGTTTCGGGGCGCGTTGTCGAATGCCTTCCGCATGGCCTCCCGTTGCGACGGGTTGCGCAGCCCTTCGAGCGTCGAGTCGACAGCGCGCTGATACTCGCCCCCAGCGAGTGTACGGGCCGGCTCCGCAATCCGAACGACGCGTTTGAGCCGGCCTCGACCGTCGTACACCTCGACGGCCAGGCGACCGGTATTGGCGACGAAGATGTGGTCACCGGCCACGCGGACGATATTGCCCGTGTCGAACGGCCGGCTCCACGTTCCGCCGCGCACCCAGATCCGCTCGGTGGGCGGTAACGCGAGCAGCGAATCGGACCGGACGCCGTCCATGGCGAACGCGAAGAGCGCTCCACCAATCGACGCGAGCGAGTAGTCATCCGGCGATGGCTGGTAGCGCCGCGCCGTCGCCACCAGGCCACCGCTGGAAACGCCCTGAACGGCGGGATACTCGAAGTTGGCTGGTGGACGGAGGGACACCAGCCGCACGAATGCGCCGTCAGGTGTGAATACCTGGAGCCGGCGGTTCATCGGCTCATAGCTCACGATGCTGTCACCGAGCGCGGGGTAGGCCCAGCCCAGACCCTCGAACTCGCCCGGGCCGCTCCCCTGCTGGCCGATGTCACGGAGCCACCTGCCGGTCGAGTCGAACACGGCGATCCGGGTCGCCGTCCACGCGACCACGAGGATCGATCCGTCCCGACCGCGAAACGCGCTCGACACAGGCCCCGGAAACTCCGCGTGCGGTGCGTTGAGGCCGCCGATGTCGGCCAGCGGAACGGAATCGATCTCAAAGGCCACCGGCAGGATCGGTCCCGCGTTCTCGACGATTGCGACACCGGCGCTGTCCCTGACGGTCGTCGTGCGGGGACCTCCATCACCACACGCGGCGACGAGGCTGAGGCCCGCCACGGTCACTGACCCGCCCAGTCGGCGGATGTGCCCGAAGGTTCTCATCGTGCTTCCTCGATCAGGGAAGGCTTGCGTCCGACATCAAGCTGCCATCAACATGGGAGCAAAGTCGCGACTTCGGAAGGCTACCCGATATCCGTGATGAACACCCCGGGAGGCAATGGCGCGCCATCGTAAGAAATGGCTATCGAAAGGTTCGCCGAAGGATCGCGCCCACCTGCCGACTCCGGTCAAGTCATCGGCAGTCGTTTGCACCGGGGCGCCGAATCTCATGAATATGCCGAACGGTCCACTGGTATGGAGTCATGCCCCAGTGTCCGTAGTCCCCAGGCCCTTTGAGATTGCCGACCCAACGTACATAAGCGGTGTCATCAGTGAATGGCTTCGGCCATCCCCCCTGTACGCCCGTTGGTTGCCCGTCAAAGCGCACAGCCGCAGAAGAAACATCGCGGTCCCAAAGCGACTCGAGGCTCCCTGTGCATGGCGTGAATTCGCTGGCGTGATATCCGGTGATAACGTGGCCGCGAAGTTCTACAGTGATTGAGTCCACTGCCGGCTCCTGACAGTGCGATCTGTCAACGTCGATAGTAGGTAGTGTCACCGCACTCGAGGTCATCTCAACCGGCATGCGGCGCAGGGCGATTGCATGATTCCACGTCTGGCTCGGACAGAGGATTGCGAGCTGGACTGCGGTAAGGTTCGATGGCACCGTGACACGAAATCGGCCGGCGCTATCGGTCTTGACCCGACCGATGATTCCCGGTGAGACCGTGACTCCTGCGGCGGGCAGCCCCGTCACCACGTCGCGCACCTCACCGCGGATGATTCGCTGGGCGTGGGCTGCTCCGCTCAATGCAATTGCCGCGCCCCACAAGCAGGCTGCTCTGGTCTTCGTCATGTGTGTTTGCCTCCGACCGCCTTGGCTTTCGTGCAAACTATGTGCCTTGGCGAAGTCCAACGCGCGGGATGATCTGGCCGGCTGTGAGCGGGTTCGGATGATCGCTCTTGGGTTCACGACCGACGACGCAGAACCCAAAGGAACCGGCGATGATCGCAGTGATCCCGGCGGCAGCGAGGAACTCTCCTAGTGACGGGTCCCCTGGGAGCACTGCCAGACGAGGCGGCGTAAGGTTCGCACGCCGCACTGTCCGAAACCTGTCCGCTCCTGTCCAGCAAGCCCACCAGCGGCCAACCGCTGAGAACGCGATGGAAGCGGTGTGATCACCTAAAAAGCGATTCGTAAGCCTCCCTGGAGAAAGATCCGATCGCCGCGGTCAGCGAACCTCGGTGGAGTGGGGTCGCTACCGACCAGAGCGCTGTACCTCACTTCGATAATGAACCCAATGACCTCCCGCACCCGAGCGACAACTCCTGCCGCCAGGCTGGGGTTCCACACCGCGGCCTCGTCAGGGCTATCCGGAACGAGACGTCCCACGCGGGCGGCAGCGTAGGGCGCGAACCTTTGCGCCTTGGGGGCGAGGTCGAGGATGAGCCCACCTTCACCTGCCCAGGCGCCACCATCACAACGGGATCCGACGATCGCGTCGCACCCCGTCGAACGAAACCAACGATCGACCCCGACGCTGAATGCCAGCCGACCTATCGACGGCGTGCGGAACTCCAGGCCGACGGTGCCCGCGCCTTCGTTGTCGGGAGCGACCCCTGCCCGCAAGGCAGCGGCGGCGGCGCCCTCTTGGGCGCTGAGAGCACGAGGGGCCACCGCGACCCCGGGGGCGAGGGCAAGGACGATCGCAATCCAGCGCATTTCCCGAAGGTAGCGCCGTGGTGAGCGTACCGCGGTGATACAGCGCACATGAAGTTGGTAATCCAAGGTTTGACGATGCTGCGTGGCCCGGCACACCGGGTGCCTCCACCGGCCAGCACTGTCCGATACCTTCCTCTCCTGTCCAGCAAGCGTCCTCAGAAGTGGATAGTACGCTGGTACATCCATTCCGCGCCGATGTTCGCGTTCGCTGTAGCAGCGGAGCGGCGTACACTCCACTACGCGGGCGCGCCCGCCGCCGAGGTCCGGCTCGACACAGGCGGCGATCACACCGTGCTGCGGCGCCGCTAGCCGCGAGGGTATTGGCCCCGCGTCCCGGCCGTCGGAGCGACATCAGGCGGCTCTCGGGCCGGTCCGGAAGAACCAGGCCTTGACCGCCTCTGTCGCGGCGATGTAGCCAATCAGGATCGCGATGATGGCGGACAGGGTGCTTCCCGACACCGGTACGAAACCGAATGCCCGGCTCAGCGGAGCCATCCAGGGAATCGCAAACGTCAGCATGAGGACTGCCGCGGTGGACCACATCAGGATCGTTCCGGGGCGGCTCCGGATCGCGGGGCGGCGGGTCCGCAGGACGAGGACGACCGCCAGCTCCGTCAGCAGCGAAATCATGAACCAGGAGGTTTGAAAGAGCGACTCGTCGGCCTGCAGTACCCTGATGAGCAGTCCGAAGGTCAGCAGGTCGAAGACCGAGCTGACCAGCCCGAACACGATCATGAAGCGCCGGATATCCCTCACGTTCCAACGCTGAGGCGTGGCAAGCCGTTCCGGGTCTACCCGGTCCGACGCAATGGCCAGCGATGGCAGGTCCGACAGGAAGTTGTTGAGGAGGATCTGCTTGGCAGCCAGGGGCAGGAAGGGCAGGAACGGGGTAACGATCGCCATGCTGACCATGTTGCCGAAGTTCGCGCTGGTGGTGATCGAGATGTACTTGAGCGTGTTGGCAAAGGTGCGCCGGCCGTCCTCGACGCCGGTGCGCAGCACGTCGAGGTCTCGGCGGGTCAGCACGATGTCGGCGCTCTCGCGCGCCACATCGACGGCCTCCGCTACCGAAATGCCGACGTCTGCCGCATGCAGCGCCGGCGCATCGTTGATGCCGTCGCCCAGGTAGCCCACCGCTTCGCCGGTGCGCTGCAGGGCCCGTACGATTCGCTCCTTCTGCTGGGGGTCGATCTCGACGAACAGGTCGGTGCGTGGGGCCAGGTGCCAGAGCGCCTCGTCACGCATGGCGGCGACATCCTCCCCGGTGAGCATCGACTCCCCGTCGAGTCCGGCCGCGCGGGCAATGTGGGCGGTGACGTGGCGGTTGTCGCCGCTGATCACCTTGATCGCGATGCCGAGCGTGCGCAGCGAGGCAATGGTTGCGGCGGCATCAGCTTTGGGCGGGTCGAGGAAGATCAGGAACCCGCGGAAGGTCATGGCGACTTCGTCGGCGCGGTCGTAGTCGGGCTGCGGCGCAAAGTGGCGGGTCGCGAGCGCCAGGACGCGGAGCCCCTCGGCGCTCCGGGCGCGAAAGAGCATCCCGAGCGCCTCGCGTCGGGCCTGGTCCAGGGGTACCTCACCCTCGATGCTCACGACGCTGGCGCAGCTGGCAAGGACTTCGGCAAAGGCGCCCTTCGTGATCATCAAGTGCCGGTCCGCTCCGGCCTCGGCCAGGACGATGGTCAGCCGCCGGCGCTCGAAGTCGTAGGGGATCTCATCGATCTTGCTGAAACCTGCTGCGCTGAAGCCGGCCGTGCTGCCCGCCAGCACCAGCGCGGCGTCGAGCGGATTGTCGATTCCGGTTTCGAAGCTGGCATTCAGCCAGGCAAGCCGCGCCACCTCGTCGGACCGCTGGCCGGTCGGATCGAGTTGCTCGCTTGCCACCACCCGACCTTCGGTCAGGGTGCCAGTCTTGTCGGTGCAGAGGACCGTCATCGAGCCGAGGTTCTCGATCGCGTCGAGTCGGCGCACGATCACCCCGTCGGCTGCCATTCGCCGCGCACCGGCCGACAGCGTCACGGTCACGATGGCCGGCAGCAGTTCGGGCGAGAGCCCGACGGCCAGCGCGGCCGCAAAGAGCAGTGAGTCGATCACCGGCCGATCGAGCATCAGGTTGGCGCTGAGTACGAACAGCACGACGAGCACCATGACCCGGATCAGCAGATAACCGAAATTGCGCACGCCGCGGGCAAACTCGGTTTCGGGCTCGCGAGCGGTCAGGCGGGCCGCAATGGCGCCGAAGGCGGTCGCGGGTCCGGTGGCGGTGACGAGTACCCGACCGGTGCCGCTGCGCACGGATGCGCCGAGCCACACCATGTTGGTGCGTTCGCCGACCGGGGCGTCGGCGCGCACCAGTCCCGGGCGCTTCTCGACCGGAAACGACTCGCCTGTGATGCTGGCTTCGCTGACGAGAAAGTCCTGCGCGGCAATCACCCGTCCATCGGCGGGGACGAGGTTGCCCGCCGACAGGAGCACGACATCGCCCGGCACGATCTCGCGGGTCGGGATCACGGTCTCGGTACCGTTGCGCAGCACCCGTGCCGTCAGGGCGAGGCGTCGCTTGAGCGCCTCGACGGCCGTCGAGGCGCGGTACTCCTGCAGGAAGCCCAGCGCCGCGCTGCCCAGCACGATGGTCAGCACGATGCCCGCGTCGACCCATTGCCGGAGCGCCAGGGAGATCGTGGCCGCAAGGAGCAGGATCAGCACGATCGGGTTTTCGAACTGGCGGGCCAGCAACCGCAACGCACCGCGCTGGAGCGTTTCGCCCACACTGTTGGGGCCGAACCGGTCCAGCCGGGTGGCGGCTTCCGCCGCCGCCAGGCCATCGGGGCCGGTGCCGAGCCGATCCGTCAGGGCGTCGGCGTCTTCGCTCCAGGTCACGCCCTCACCTGTTCGCGAGCTCATCCATCTCTCCCGGCCGGTACCAACCGCCTTGCCCCGGCCTCGGCAACGTCAGGCGACAACGCCGAACAGCGCGCCGATGCCGGCCGTCAGCGCCATGGCAAGCGCACCCCAGAAGGTCACCCGAAAGGTGGCCTTTGCGACATTCGCACCCCCCGCCCGCGCCCCGACCGCACCCAGGAGCGCCAGGAACAGCAGCGACGCGGCCGACACCCCCACCACCAGCAGCGAGGGCGACAGCACGAGCACCATGGCGAGGGGCAGCGCCGCGCCCACGGCAAAGGTCGCGGCCGAGGTGAGTGCCGCCTGGATCGGGCGGGCGGTCGTCACCTCCGAGATCCCCAGCTCATCGCGCGCATGGGCGCCCAGGGCGTCTTTGGCCATCAGCTGATCGGCAACCTGATGCGCCAGTTCAGGGGAGACGCCTCGGGCAACGTAGATCTGGGCCAGCTCCTCGCGCTCGAATTCGGGCTGAGTCTCGAGCTCGGCCCGTTCGCGGGCCAAGTCGGCCTGCTCGGTGTCAGCCTGCGAGCTGACCGAGACGTACTCGCCCGCCGCCATCGACATCGCACCGGCCACGAGCCCCGCCAGTCCCGCAACCAGTACCGCGGTGCGCCCCGAGCCCGCTGCCGCCACGCCGACGATCAGGCTGGCGGTCGAGACGATGCCGTCATTGGCACCGAGCACGGCGGCCCGAAGCCAGCCGATGCGAGACACGAGATGGTACTCGGGGTGGGCGTGCAGGCGTGACATGGGGTTGTCCGGAAGCGGGTCGGTCAGAATCTACTGCCGGACCTTCGTCCCGGCTTTGCGGCAGGTCGCAACGGTGTTGCGGTGGGTACAGCACGCCTCACGCATCCGACCGGTTGCTTGATGGTGCGCGCATCGCTACGGTACGCTCGACCGGCAGCATGCAGCCAACCTCCAGCGGCATCTCATCATCGATGAACCCTTCACATCGGGAGCCCGGCCCGGGCTCCAGCGAGGGCAGTGATGCCATACCGCCGGTGGTGAGTTCGGCCGCCGGCGGGTACGCGGCGCGACTGGGTCTCTTCTCCGGTACCATGCTGGTGGTGGGCGGCATCATCGGCTCCGGCATCTTCCTGTCTCCCGCCGTCGTCGCTCAGCGCGTCGGGACCGCCGGCCTCACCCTCGGCGCCTGGGGGCTCGGTGCGCTGGTCGCGCTGATCGGCGCCTTCGTCTATGCGGAGCTTGGTGCGCGGCTGCCGCGGACCGGCGGCACCTACGTCTACTTGCGCGAAGCATATGGTCGCTTCCCGGCCTTCATGTACGGCTGGGCGCTCTTCTTCATGATCGGCAGCGGCGCGATTGCCGCAGTGTCGATGACCAGCGCCAGCTACGCCGCATCACTGCTCGGCTGGAGCGAGGCCACCATCCGGCCGACCGCAACCGTCATGGTCGTGCTCCTCGTGGCGCTCAACATTGCCGGGGTCAAGATCGGCGCGATTGCGGGCAACATCCTCACGGTCCTCAAGCTGGCGGCCATCGCGATTCTGATCGTTGCCGCCTTTGCCCTCGCACCAGCCTACGCCGAGCAGCTGCCGGTCGTCACGGCGCCTCCCGCGGCGCCGGACGGCGTCGGAGCGGCCGTTCTCGCCATGGCGGCGGCACTGGTGCCGGTGCTGTTCACCTTCGGCGGCTGGCAGCAGAGCAGTGCGGTCGCCGAGGAGCTGCGCGACCCGGCCCGCACCTTGCCGCGCGCCCTGATTGGCGGGGTGCTGATCGTGGTGGCCGCCTATCTGCTCGTCAATCTCGCCTACCTCCGTGCCCTGGGCGTCGACGGCCTTGCCGCGAGCACGGCGCCTGCTGCGGATGCAATGGCGCTCTACCTCGGCCCCGCCGGCCGCACCCTGATCGCGGCCGGGATCCTGGTCTCGACGCTCGGCTTCAACTGTATGGTGATTTTGATGTCGGCCCGGGTCTCGCAGACCATGGCCGCCGACGGCCTCTTCCTGGCGAGCATGGCTCAGCTGCATCCGGTGCTGCGGACCCCGATCGTGGCCCTGGTGGCGCAGGCGCTGGTGATTCTGGTGCTGATTGCCACCGGCAGCTACGGACAGTTGCTCGACTATGTCGTGTTTGCCGACTGGATCTTCTTCACGGCCACTGCCGCGACGATCTTCGTCTGGCGCGCACGCGAGCGGCAGGCGGGAACGAGCAGCCCGGGGGTTCGGGTGCCGCTGCATCCCTTCAGCACGCTGATCTTCATGGCCTGCGGAGCCTATGTGGTGGTGGGATCTGTTCTGTCGAACCCCGGCAACGCGGTGCGCGGCGTGATCGCCTTTGCCATCGGAGTTCCCGCCTACTTGTACTGGCAGCGGCGGAGCTGAACGACCGCGCCACCTGCCGGCCCTCCTGCCATCCGATTCAGTGCGGTGGACGGCGGCGCTGAATCGGAACCAGGGTCCGCGGCGCTCTGCCGTTTGTCTCACGGAACCCAACGACTCGTCCTGCCGCATCGCGCTCCACTGCGCCACAACAGTCGGCGAAGCGATCGCGGAGCATGCTGCGACCCCGCTGGACTCGGCTCTTGAGCGCCGAGATGTTGAGGCCGAGTGCCCTGGCAACCTCGACCTGGCGCTCACCCTCCAGGTCGACTCGGCGCACCGCCTCTCGGTAGCTGGGCGGGAGGGCATCCAGCAGCGGCAGCAGGCAGCCGGTCAGATGGCGGCGATCGGACGGCGCGTCCTCCGTCGGGTCGGCGACGGCAGGGTCGAGCGGCACGGTTTCCGGCGCCCGCCCGCTACGCCGGTAGTAATCGACGAGCGCATTCCGAGCCATGGCATCGAGCCAGGGCACCAGTCGCTCGCGATCCCTCAGGGTGTCGAGCCTGGCCGCAGCACGGACCAGGATCTCCTGGGTCAGATCCTCGGCGTCGGACGGGTCGCGGACCCGCCTGACGAGCCAGGCGACGAGCCGCTGGCGAAAGGCCTGCCAGTCGGCCGGTGCGGCCTCGGGCCGGGTCGAGGCACTCATGGCGACCACGCCCCGAGCCTGCCGGGCCACGAGGGTCCGGCAGACCAGGGGTTGGCAGCGGCTGCGCCGTGGCTCAGCAGCAAGTGTCCTCGCCGGTGCCGCCGCAACAGCCCGGGTCCTCGCTGCGGCGCAGGATGGTGGGTGCCAGTCGGGGATTGGTCATCGTGTCCTCCTCGAAGAGTGGGCGTTCGGGCGGCGTGGGCGCCGCTCAGCCTGAGAGACGCACCGGTCGGAAAAAAGACGCAACGGCGCCCGATGCAGCCTGGGGTGCCCGAATGCCTGCCTGATACCGCGGCCGGAATGCACGAAGGGCGGGAGAACGAGGCTCTCCCGCCCTTCATCACATCGCCGGCGTCGCCATCGTCAGACGTCGAGGTTGCTCACGTACCGTGCGTTCTGCTCGATGAACTGGCGTCGCGGTTCGACCTCGTCGCCCATCAGCTCCTCGAACAGTCGCGATGCTTCGACCGCGTCCTCCAGCGTGACGCGGTGGATGGTCCGCTTTTCCGGATCCATCGTGGTGTGCCAGAGCTGGTCCGGGTTCATTTCGCCCAGACCCTTGTAGCGCTGGATGTTGACGTTGCCCTTGCCGCCCTCGGAGAGCCGCTTGATGTACTCGTCCCGCTCGGCGTCGGCGTAGGCATAGAACTCTTCCTTGCCCTTGGCCACTCGGTAGAGCGGCGGCTGCGCAATGTAGACGTAGCCCGCGTCGATCAGTTCCGGCATCTGGCGGAACAGGAAGGTGAGCAGCAGGGTCCGGATGTGGGCGCCGTCGATGTCGGCGTCGGTCATCAGGATGATCTTGTGGTACCGGGCGTCGGCCAGCGTGAAGTCGTCGCGCACCCCGGTGCCGATCGCGGTGATCATCGCCCGGATCTCTTCGTTGCCGAGGATCCGGTCGATCCGGGCGCGCTCGACGTTGAGGATCTTGCCCCGGAGCGGCAGAATGGCCTGGAACGAACGGTTGCGGCCCTGCTTGGCACTGCCGCCGGCCGAGTCGCCCTCGACGATGTAGATCTCGCAGAGCGCCGGGTCGTCGAGTGAGCAGTCGGCCAGCTTGCCGGGCAGCACGGCGCTTTCGAGACCGGTCTTTTTGCGAACGAGGTCGCGCGCCTTGCGGGCCGCTTCCCGGGCCCGTGCCGCGCTGACGGCCTTCTCGATGATGGCGCGCGCCACCGCCGGATGCTCGTCCAGGAAGTTGCCGAGGTGTTCGTTGACCGCCTGGCGGACAATGCCCTCGACCTCGGAGTTGCCCAGCTTCGTCTTGGTTTGCCCCTCGAACTGCGGCTCGCGCACTTTGACGTGCAGCACGCAGGTCAGGCCCTCGCGAATGTCTTCACCAGTCAGGGTGAAGTCTTCCTTCTTGAGGTGGCCACCCTTCTTGGCGATGTCGTTGACGGTTCGGGTCAACGCCGAGCGGAAACCGGTAAGGTGAGTGCCGCCTTCGTGGGTGTTGATGTTGTTCACGAAGGTGAAGGTGTTCTCGTTGTACCCTTCCTCGTACTGCAGCGCGAGGTCGACGTCGACGTCATTGAGCGCCGCAGAGAACGAGACCGGCTTCGGGTGAATCGGTTTCTTGTTTCGGTTGAGCCACTCGATGAACTGAATCAGGCCGCCCTTGGCGTAGAACGTCTCGTTCTGGGCAGGATCCTTTCGCTCGTCTTTGAGCGTGATCGTGACGCCCTTGTTGAGGAAGGCGAGCTGGCGGAGCCGGTCGGCCAGGGTCTGGTAGTTGTACTCCAGCACCGTGAAGATCTCGGGGTCGGGCTTGAAGGTCACGACCGTGCCGGTGCCTTTGGCTTTGCCGGTGACCTCGAGCTTCTTCGTGGTGTGGCCGCGGACGAACGACATCTGGTGGCGCTTGCCGTCGCGGTCGACCGTGACTTCCAGCGTTTCCGACAGGGCGTTGACGACCGAGACGCCGACGCCGTGGAGACCGCCCGAAACCTTGTAGTTGGATTTGTCGAACTTGCCGCCGGCGTGGAGCACGGTCAGCGCGAGTTCGACGCCGGGCAGCTTCTCGGTCGGATGGATGTCGACCGGAATGCCGCGCCCGTTGTCGCTGACGGTAATCGAGTTGTTGGCGTGAATGGTTACGCCGATGGTGTCGCAGTACCCGGCAAGCGCCTCGTCGATCGAGTTGTCGACCACCTCATAGACGAGGTGGTGCAGACCGTTCTCACTGGTCGACCCGATGTACATGCCCGGCCGTTTCCGGACCGCCTCGAGGCCTTTGAGAACCTGGATCTTGTCGGCGCCATAGTCGCCGTTGCTGTTACTGGTACCGGTTGGTTCTTTCGCCATGTCCGCACAGTCGCTGGAAGGAAGGCGCCCCGTCGGAGGGGCCGGATCGTCGGCCGGATCCCGTGGCCGGCGGGCGGGAATTCTTCCCGTACCCATCCGATCCGTAACTCTATGAATTTAATGGGGTCCGGGCCTATTTCAGAGCCCGGAGGGTGCCCCATTATGGCCCCCGCATAGTCCCGACCGGCCCGGCCCGATTACTTTCGACGAGCCCGTTACGACACCCCGCGCGGGGGCAGCGCCGCCCGCGCGGCAACACACTCTCGTGAGCGATCCGTTATGGAAGAAGCGACCCCCCAGGGCCAGAAGTCCGGTCCTCCCGAGTTGATTGCCGATCGGCTCTTCAAGGCGCGGACGGTGATCATTGCCGGGGAAATCAATCAGCGCGTTGCCGCGTCGGTGGCGTCGCAGCTCCTGGCCCTGTCGGCCGAGTCGTCGGACGACATCACGATCTTCGTGAGCAGCCCGGGCGGGCATGTCGAATCCGGGGACATGATTCACGACATGATCCGCTTCATCACGCCGCGGGTCCGGATGGTCGGCTCGGGCTGGGTGGCCAGCGCCGGCGCGCTGATCTACGTGGCGGTGCCTCGGGAGGACCGCTTCTGCCTGCCCAATACCCGCTTCCTGCTGCATCAGCCCTCGGGCGGCGCCGGCGGAGCGGCCTCCGATATCGAGATCGAGGCCCGGGAAATCATTCGGATGCGCGACCGGCTCAACCGGGTCTTTGCCCGACAGACCGGACAGCCGCTCGAGCGGATCGAAGAGGACACCCACCGCAACTTCTGGCTCTCTGCGGAGGAAGCGATTGCCTACGGACTGGTCGGGCAGATCGTCGAGGATCAGTCGCAGGTGAAGTAATCGGTTCCGATCACAACGACGGGCGGCCACGGGATACCGGGGCCGCCCGTTGCTTTTGCCCTGGCGAACCGCCTCAGGACCGTTCGAAGTTGAGCGAGGCGGAGTTGATGCAGTAGCGGAGTCCGGTCGGCCGCGGGCCGTCAGGAAAGAGGTGGCCAAGATGGCTGCCGCACCGGGCGCAGTGGACCTCGACCCGGCGCATGCCGAGGCTGGTGTCGACTTCCTCTTCGACCGCCTCCTTGGCGACGACGTTGCTGAAGCTGGGCCAGCCGGTGCCCGAGTCGAACTTGGTGTCCGAGGTGAAGAGCGCCGTGCCGCAACCCTTGCAGCGGTAGGTGCCCTGGCCGTGCTCGTCCCAGTAGGCGCCGGTAAAGGCCCGCTCGGTGCCGCGCTCTCGCAGTATCCGGTACAGCTCCGGCGTCAGCTCCGCACGCCACTCGGCCTCGGTCTTGACGATCTTGTCTTTGGCGTCGCTCATCCGTCCTCCTCGGCAGGGTCAGCGGGTACCGCGGCGCGCGAGCCGACCAGGCAGCGGATACCCCTGATCTTGCCGGTGCGTCCTTCGTTGAGTCGTTCCAGGATCCGCGGCGCCATCAGCGACAGCTCGGCCGCCCACGGCGAGGTCCGGACCCTGATCCAGAGAATTCCATCGGCGGTGACCGCCTCGGCCCGCGCATTGGCGGCCACCCTGTCGCCCACGATCTCGGCCCAGCGCTCGACCGCGCCGGCGAGATCGAGGCGCTTGGTCAGCCCCGACTTGCTCAGGTACTGGCCGACCAGCTCGCCGAGTGGCGCCGGACGCTGCCGCGCGCTCATGCGGCCCGCCGCTCCGTGAGACGAACCGCGCGACCAGCCTCGACTTCGATGATCGGAAGCCCCAGCCCGTCGGGCAGCTCGTCGAGCCGGGGCGCCGAGATGAAGACCTGCCCCCCCGGACCGGCGAGCCGCGCGGCGAGCCGCTCCTGCCGACCGCGATCGAGTTCGGCAAAGACGTCGTCGAGCAGCAGGGCAGGGGGCTGGCCGTGCGCAGCAGCCAGGGTGTCGCGTTCGCAGAGCTTGAGGGCAATCGCGGCGGTGCGCTGCTGCCCGGTCGACCCCGCCACCCGGAGCGGATGATCATCGAGCTCGAAGATCAGGTCGTCGCGATGCGGACCCAGTGAGGTCGCTCCCAGCGCGCGGTCGCGGCCCCGCTGAGCCAGGAGCAGCGGGGTCCAGGCCTCGACCTCGGCCAGCTCGGCACGACCGCGATAGCGCAGCGTCACCGGCATCGGCTCGCCCAGCTCGGCGCATCCGCTGGTCCACTCGCCCGCAAAGCGCGCAACCCAGTCGAGCCGCTCCCGAACGACCACGGCCCCGTAGCGGGCGACCAGCGGATCGAACGCCCAGGCGGCATCCGGCTCATTGCGGCGGAGCGCGGCGTTGCGCTGTTCCACCGCGGCGCGATAGCGGCGGAGCGCCGTCAGGTACGCACTGCTCGAGAGCGCCAGGACGCGATCCAGGTACTGGCGCCGCTCCGAGGCGCCGCCCGCGACCAGTCCCACGTCGGTCGGCAGGAAGGCCACCGCGAGCCAGAGGCCCAGGGCATCGACCATCCGCTCGGGTACCGCACCGTCGACCGCAATCCGCTTGCGGCGGCCGGTCGTGGCGTAGCCGGCCTCGACGCTGTGGCTGCCGGTGGATCGCTCGAGGTGGAGCCGGCCGTGGAAGGCCGGCGCGCCATGGCGGACCAGGTCCTGGTCGCGGGCGCCGCGAAGACTGCGAAAGAGGACGGGGTAGTAGATCAGTTCGAGCAGATTGGTCTTGCCCTGACCGTTCGGGCCCAGCAGTACGGCCCCCTCGCCAGGCAGTCCCAGGTCGAGGCGCTCCAGGTTACGGAAATCGGTCGCCTCGACCCGGGTCGCACGCATACTGCGAAGATAGTCGGGTCAGCGCCCCGTAAAGTTGGGGGCGCGTTTGGCCAGGAACGCGGCGGCGCCCTCCTGGGCGTCCTCGGTGGCAAAGAGGCTGCCGAAGTGAGCCGACTCGAGGCTCAGCGCGTCGTCGGTCTGGAGGCCCTCCTGAAGGTTGGCCAGCTCGATGCACGAAGCCACCGCGAGCGGGGCGTTGGCCAGAATGGCCTTGGCAATTTTCTCTGCTTCGGCCAGGAGCACCTCGGCCGGGTGCACCCGATTGACCAGGCCGATTCGATCGGCCTCGCGGGCATCGATCATCCCGCCGGTGGTCAGCAGCTCGAGCGCCCGTCCCTTGCCCACCAGGCGGGCAAGGCGGATGGTGCCGCCGTAGCCCGGTGGAATGCCGAGCTTCACCTCGGGCTGGCCGAACTTGGCGTTCTCGCTGGCAATCCGGATGTGGCACGCCATGGCGAGCTCGCAGCCGCCGCCCAGGGCAAAACCGTTGATCGCTGCGATGTAGGGCTTGGCGCTGGTCTCGATGCTGCGGAAGATGCCCGAGCCCTTGGTCGAAAGCCGGCGCGCGGCAACACCTTTGAGATTCTGAAACTCGCTGATGTCGGCGCCAGCCACGAAGGCCTTGGGCCCGGCGCCGGTCAGAATCGCGGCGCGGATCTCGGGCGTCGCGCGGACCAGGTCCACGGCCTGGCCCAGTTCGTCGATGACCTGGGCGTTGAGCGCGTTCAGTTTGTCGGGGCGGTTGATCGTGATGAGCGCGATGCCATCGCGCGGCTCGAAGAGCAGGGTCGAGAAGGTGCTCATGGGCGTCATCGTCAGGGTTGAGAGGAGTCCGGGCTCGGTCGGTGCTATCATAGTTTAGCGGCTGCCGGGCCGATTCCCTACACCCCTGACCTTCGCTCCGGGCTGACATGTCTTCGATCCTTGCGCTCGACCAGGGCACCACCAGTTCGCGGGCCATGGTGATTCATCAGGATGGCACCGTACTCGGTCACGCCCAGTACGAGTTTCCTCAGCATTTCCCCGAGCCGGGCTGGGTCGAGCACGACCCGCGCGATCTCTGGAACACCACGGTTCGCGCGGCGCGCGAGGCGGTGCGCGCTGCGGCTGAGCGGCCGGTCGGTATCGGCATCACCAACCAGCGGGAGACCACGGTGCTCTGGGATCGGCGGACCCTGGAGCCGGTGGCGCCCGCCATCGTCTGGCAGGACCGGCGCACCAGCGCCCGCTGTGCGGAGCTTGCCGCGGCGGGGCGCGAACCCGACCTCCGGGAACGGACCGGCCTCGTGCTCGACCCCTATTTCTCCGCCACCAAGCTCGAGTGGCTACTCGCGCAGAGCGATCTGCGGCTGCGCGCCGAGCGGGGTGAGCTGGCCTTCGGAACGGTGGACAGCTGGCTGATTGCCAAGCTGACGGGGGGCGCGGTCCACGCGACCGACCCGACCAACGCGAGTCGGACGCTCCTGTTCAACCTGCGGCGTCACGGTTGGGATCCCGAGCTGCTCGAGACCTTCGGGGTGCCGGCGTCGCTGCTGCCCGAGGTGCGTCCCTCGAGCGGCGTCATGGGCGAGACCCTGTCGGAAATCTTCGGCGCACCGCTCCCGATTGCCGGGGTTGCCGGCGATCAGCAGGCCGCGCTCTTCGGGCAGGGGTGCGTCGCGCCGGGCATGGCCAAGAACACCTACGGCACCGGGGCGTTCCTGCTCCTCTACGCAGGCAGCGAGGTTCCCGCGCCGCCCGCGGGTCTGCTGGCCACCGCGGCCTGTAACGCCGAGGGCGGGCTGGGCTACGCGCTCGAGGGCAGCGTCTTCATCGCGGGTGCGGTGATTCAGTGGCTCCGCGACGGCTTGGGCGTGCTGGCCACGGCGCGCGAGTCTGCGGACCTGGCGGCCTCGGTGCCCGACACGGGCGGGGTCTACTTCGTGCCCGCATTCGTGGGCTTGGGGTCGCCATACTGGGAGCCGGAGGCGCGCGGCATCATTACCGGCCTGACGCGGGCGACCGGGCGGGCTCATCTCGTCCGCGCGGCGCTGGAGTCGATGGCCTACTCCACCCGTGACTTGCTGCGCACCATGCTGGACGGCACCGGGCTCGAGATTCCGGTGCTGCGGGTCGATGGCGGCGCCGCCGCCAATCCGCGGCTAATGCAGTTCCAGGCCGACCTGCTGGGCGTGCCGGTCGAGCGGCCCGACTCGGTCGAGACCACCGCACTCGGTGCGGCGGCTCTGGCAGGGATCGCCACGGGGGTCTGGCCCTCGATCGGCGATTTCGTGGCCAGCCGGCGCTTCGAGACCTTCCGTCCGGCCGCCGATGCCGCCAGCCGCGACGCCTGGGTTGCGGGGTGGCAGCGGGCAGTTTCGACGGCATTGCACTGGGCCCGGGCCTGACCGGCCCCGCCTTGGCCCGGCGGGGGAGCCACCCCGGCGGGCCAGACGGCTTTGAGCCGTGCGGCTAGGGCGATCTCGGGATGGCGGAGCCGTGGCAGGCCGCGCACATCTCCGGGTTACGGCGACGGAGCCGCTCGCCGTCGAAGCCGGGGCCATGCGGGTTGAAACGGAAGCCGCGCCCGATGGCGGCGTGGCAGGCGGTGCAGTCGCGCTCGGTGTGGCAGGACACGCAGGATTCGAGCGACTGCCGGGCTGCCTGCCCATGGCCGAGAATGAAGGACGCCCTGCCGTCGTGAAAGCTGGAGCCGCCGAGCGAGCGGCTTGCGCCGAGTCCGGCCTGGGCGTGGCAGCTGGCGCAGAACTGCTGGGTGTTGTGGCAGTCGCTGCAGCTGGTCTGTCGGGCAAAGGCGGCGCTCGGGTGGTTGGTCAGGAACCCGGCTGGGTGGTAGTTCCCGCCGGACGGCTGCCCCGGGTCGGGTCGGTGGCAGGCGAGGCAATCCGACCGGACGTGACAGCTGCTGCAGCTTCGCGGCGCAACCCTCGCCTCGGTGGCATGGCCTTCCCGGAACTCGGCGGTGTGCGAAGCTGGCGGGGTCCGTTCGAGCAGGGCGCCGCCGGCGCGGCCGGGTCCGGGCAGGTGCATGGCGGTGACGGCGCGGGGCACCGGCGCAACGTGGCAGGCAGCACAGCTGGGCTGGGTGTGGCAGGTGGCGCAACTGGCAGGGTTGCGCTCTGCCTGGCGGCCGTGAGCCGTGGCAAAGTTCGCGGCGGCGTGCGACGGCGGCGCCGCAAAGGTCGCTCGGTGGACCAGCGATCGTTCGTCGGGCTGCAGGGCCTGGATCGCGGTTACCTCTGGGGCGTTGACGTGACAGTTGAGGCAGAAGTTCTGGGCATGGCAGGTGGCGCAGCTGGCGGCAACTGCCGGGCCTCCGCCCGGGGTCCGGAGCGAGGCAAGTCGGGCATGGCCCTGGAGCGCGAAATCGGGCGCCTCGTGTGAGGGCGGGGCGGGGAACGCGCCGACTCGGCTCACCGGCAGGGCGGTGGCCTCAGCCAGCGGAAGGTGGCAGGTCGCGCACTGTCTGTCGGCAACGGCGAGGTGTTCGCCGCCAGGCTGATGGCAGTCGATGCACTGGGCCACCACGGCACGGTGAACCTCGCCGCGCAGGCCGGCCTGATTGTGGCATTGCGCGCAGCTGACCGAGTCGGCCGTTGCCGCCGCGTGTCGCTGGTGGACGAAGCGCAGGTTGGACGGGGGCGGCCCCGTCGGCGGGGTCCAGTCAACCCGCTGCGCCACCTCGCCATCGTGACACGCCGCGCAGCTCTCCGCGGCCGGCCAGACCGTTGCTTCCGGCTCGGTCACCCCGGCATGACAGGTGGCGCAGGCCAGCGGAAACAGTTTGCCATGCACCGCGTGGTCGAAGCTCGCCCGCAACGAGGCGGCCCGGAGCGCCATTGCGGCCACGACGAGGGCAACCGATACGGCCACCCAGCGGAGGGTGCGCAGCGTCATGGCCGCTCCTCCCGCGGATCCTGGTTCATTGCCGGCCTCCGCGTGGTACCGCGCGCGGCAGTGGGAGCCGGTCGGCGTTGGAGCCGAAGAGAAGCGTGATGCGGGCGGCGATGCGGAGCTGGTCCCAGTCGAGCGCCCGCGCATCGGGACGCTTCCGCTGTTCGTCGTATCGCGCTGCGGTGAGGCCGAGCCGCCACCGGTCGTCAGGTCGGAACTCGACGTCCGCCCCGAATCCCAGCAGCTCCGCATCGTCGTAGCGCAGCTCCAGCGGTCGCTTGGTACGAATCCCGTGCGCGCTGAGCCAGAGCCGGTCGGTCACGGTCCAAGTTACCCGACCGTCGAATCCCCGGGATGACGCCCCGGGCCCGAACTCGGTGCGATAGCCAGCATCGACGCTCCAGTCGCGGGCGGGGCTCCAGGTCACGCCCGTCTCGAATCGCCAGCCTCGATCTTCCACGGTAACGGCTGGCGTGAAGGTTTCCGTGTCGTCGAAGCGGAACCGCTCACCCCGGGCCCGGAGTGTCAGGCGCGAGCCGGGACGGACCGTTCCCGACAGATGCCAGGCGTGATGCGCCACCGGGCTGAAGGCGCCCCAGATGGTCCACAGATCAAAGAAGGGTCGATAGCGGCGGACCCCACCGGTCACACTGTAGCGCGCGTCGATCCAGCTCAGCGACAGGTCTGCGCTGCCCACCTGGCCAAAGGCGAGATCGTACTCGCCCCCTGCGGCAAGCCCGAGCCGACGGTGGGGTCGGAGGGCGACAGAGGCGGCGGCCCGTTCGGACACGAAGTAGTCGACCGCCGGGTCGAGTTCCCGGCGGTACTCCAGCCGCGCGTCGACGGCGTTGCGGTTCCAGCCCAGTTCGAGCCCCGCCACCACCTGCCGATCGCGAGGTTGAAAGTCGTCGAGTGGATTGAGCGCCGGGTCGGTGACCGGAAGCATGGCGCCGCGCGCCAGGCCCCAGCCGGCGTATCCTCCCGCCTCGAGCCCCGAGCGCCGGTGGTGGTAGAGCACCCGTCCGCCGTCGAGCCCGTAGGCTCCGAGCCTTCCCAGCAACAGCTGACGCCCCGCTCGGGCGTTGAGACCGGCCCGGGTGTATTCGAGATAGCCTTCGAGGAGTTGAACCGCGGGTTCGGTACCGGGCCAGATGGCGCTGTCGCCGAGATCGGTGGCCCAGCGTGCGTTGCCACGCGCACTCAGCCCTGCAATCCCAAGCCCCCAGACAGTCAGATCGGCCTGGGTTACCCAGGGAACCCCACGCAGTTCGGCGCCTGGTGCGAAGAACGAACAGGTCCCCTCGCCGCACAGCGCGGCGTAGCCGTCCGGAGTCAGGAACCCGCCGCCCGGTTGCGCAATGGCCTGGTTGCGGGGGATGGTGCCGCTCTCGACCCCGCGCCAGGAAACGCTCTGCAGCCGGCTGTCGAGCCGAACCCGGTAGCCTTGCGCCGCGACCGGTGACCCGCCGGCCGGCGTCAGCAAGCCGAGCAGGGCGAGCGCGGCCAGGCCGAGGCGTCGGGGAGTCATGGGCCTGCCGCTCCGGTCAGCCGCCGACGCAGCTCAGCTGGCGGCTGGAGAAAGTGGCAGGTGGCGCACTCGCGCCGAGGATAGTGATCCTGCGCCTGGTCGGTGTGACAGGTCAGGCAGAAGGAACGATCCGGGGTGAGCCGCGCGACGGTCGAGGCGGTGTGACAGGCATCGCAGCGCTGGTGCGAGGCGGCGACATCGTCCGCATGCGCAGCACGCAGCTCGGTGCCCGTGTGACAGGTGGCACAGCTTCGGCCCACGGTATGGTGATCGCTGTGACAGTCGGCGCACTGACGCACGCCTGCGGTCGGTGCCAGCGTCACGGGCTGCGTGTGGCAGTTGACGCAGCGGATCTCGGTGTGCGTCTGATGCGCAAAATTGACGGTTCTGACTCGGGGCTCTTGCGCCTTGATGCCGATCGGTACCGCCAGCGCGCGGATCGCCGCCAGGTCGCCCGGCTGATGACAGGCGGCGCAGTTGCTCGACTGCGGCGCCTGGTGGTGACAGATCTGGCAGCCGCGCGGGGGCTCGAACGTCAGTGGTGCAGGGTTGGCTCCGGTGGTATGGCAGGTGATGCAGGCAAGGCGGGTATGTCGGGCATGGGGAAAGGAGTCGACGTTTGCGATGAGTGACCCTGGCTCCGGAGCTGGCGGGTCCGGTGCCGGGAGGTCCGGTGGTGGCACATCGCCCTTCCCAGGTGTCTCGAACGACTCTGCTGCGGGTTCGGCCGCTCGCCGGGCCGACCTGGCCACGGGGGCGGGTGTTCGGGCCCCGTCGAAGTGTCCGGTCCCCGATGGAGCGTCAGGTGCGCGCAACGAGGTACGCAAGGCGCGCAGGGTGTCGAACGGGAGCGGCGGGCGGATGCGGAGTGTGCCGAATCGCGCCGTCACGCTGGTGTGACAGGCCACGCAATCGCTGGCGTCGACCCGGGCCGCGTGTTCGTTGTGGCAGACGAGACACTGCTGGCCGACTTGTCCGTGCGCCCGTCCGGTGTGGAACGGCACCTTCTGCCAGTCCGCATGACACTGGGTGCAGGTCTGGCGCGCATCCGCGGGGGTTTCCTGAGTATGCGGGTTGTGGCAGGTGCTGCAGGTGCCGTTGTGGGGGTCGCGTTCAGGGTCGAAGCTGGTCAGGAGCTCCCGCATCGCGTGGCAGGAGAAGCACTGCTGGCTGCCGGGGTGCATTGCGTCTGCGGCATCCGACCGGGTGGCCAGCCTCGGTACCTCGGCAGTGAACTGATGGCACTGGTTGCAGTGGAGTGTGGTCTGGGACGCCATCCGGCCGAGCTTGATGTCCAGATTGGCGTGACAGCCTGCCGTGCCGCAGGTCTCGCTGGCGGGAATGAAGGCGTGCACTTCCTTGCCGTGACAGGTTACGCACAGAACCTTCTCCAACGCGCTCGAATCCGACTCCAGATGGACCCGATGCCCCGCCGTCCCGACGATCCGGGTCCACGCCTCGGGCTGGTCCTGGGCGTGGCAGGATTCGCAGCGCGCGTTAGGCACCGGGGCGTGCGGCGGGATCTCCACCGGTTTGTTGGCGACCCAGAGCACGAGCTGACGGGTGCTGGCGTAGAGCGACTGCTGGTGGCAGTCATGGCACTGCAGCGTGCTGTGCTTGCCGGCGTCGGTCGCAAACTTGTTCCAGGGACCTTCCATGATGTGGCAGCCAACGCAGAAGGCGTTGTCATGCTGCATGAAGTTCCAGCTGACCTGGCCACCCCGAAAGAGCAGCGCCAGCACCAGTAGGGCGCCGGTTCCCATTGCGATCTTGACGCCGCGGTCGCGGCTTGCCAGCCAGTGGCCAATGGCGCTGCGCCGGCGCCAGAACAAACGCACCAGCCAGATGCCGAGGGTCAGACCCACCACGATCCCGATACCCCAGGCCCAGGCCGGTGCGTTGAAAATGGCGCGCAAGACGGTCATGACGCCGCCCGGTATCGGGGGCGGTTCGGCGGGGATGCCTTCGCGGAAGCGGTGGAAACTGGCCGAGTCGGGCGTCTGCTGGACGAGCGCAGTCAGGAACGAAGCGAAGGGCGCCATGCTCAGGGGCATGCCCAAAGCCCCGCGATCTCGAGAGACCGCGGGAAGGGCGATGGCTGGCTGCTACCGGCTCGAGCCGGCGACGGTGATGTCATGCCCAGGTATCGGAGTGCTCGAGCGCCGGAGCCCGTGCGAGTATTTGCCGCCTACCGGCCCGTCCAGAATGGCCTGGACTGCCGGCGACGGCGCAGGCAGCGCGTAGGTCGACTGGATCTCGTTGATCGACGCGATCAGCAGCGCCTCGCACAAGAACGGGTTGTGGATGCCTTTAGAGTTGTCGGCTGTTGACTGGCCGTACTCGCCGCACATCCGGGCGTTGAACTCGGCGCCTTCCGCCGGGCTGATCCGATTGTCGGTCGTGCTCCATTCCTGGGGGTAGAGCTGGCGAACTCTCGGCAGGAGGCCTGCGTCGACTGGGGCCGGTTGCATCGAGCCGTTGGCGTTGCTGTCGGTCCACAGCTGGTTCGCAAGCAGGCGCATCCGGGCCCGGACGGTGTTGAACGCCGCCGACGCCACGGCGGCATTGGCATGACAGCCGGCGGAGGTGCAGGTGGCCCAGGAACGCGCGGTCGGGGTGTAGTTGCAGTTGTCCTCGGCCGTCGGGCGACCCTGGGCGTCGAGGCAGGGGATCGGCCGCATCAGATGACCGGTGGCCTGGAAGGCGGGCCCTCCCTGCGCATCGGGCGCGGTGATACGGTTCAGGTGGCAACCGGCGCAGAGCGTCGGATTCGCCTCCGTGGCATGCGAACTGAAGATTCGATCCTCGGCATAGACGAATCCGGCCGGCCGATATCCCGCGGTGCCAAGCAGGAGTGATCCCTGCGGAGCATGCGGCGAGGAGGTCGCGTTGGTCGGTGCATCGTAACGAAGGTGGCACTTCATGCAGAGGTTCTGCTCGACGTCCGCCGTATTGATCGGGAACCGGAGTTGAGCGGGGTTCTCAGAGCCGTGCGGATCGTGGCAGGTTGCGCACACTGCCACCGGCTGATACGCCGTGGCTTCGCCCTTTTCCATGTAGTTGCCGGTAACGCCCCAGCGAGCCAGCGCCTGCCGGCTCTCGTGGCACCCGGCGCAGGTCGCGTTGGCGGCGCGGGAGGCGTTCACCCGCGCGTGCTGGGACAGCTGCCACTCCTCGACGTAGGGGTGGTGGGTGTCACTGTGGCAATCGGCACAGGTGCCGTTGCCCGTCATCCCGATCCGAGCCAGCGGCCGTACGATTCGTCCCTGACCGACGCCGCGGACGTGATCGAGACCCGGGCCGTGACAGCTTTCGCACTGCACGTCGCCGTAGACGGGATTCCGGGTCGTATTGAAGCCGGCTGCCTGAGTGACCATGTTGCCGCGCTCGGTGACCGCGTGGCAGCTGGCGCATTGAGTTGGGGCGGACGCCGGCAGACCGGCATAGGTCGTGGCGTGTGCCGTCGCTCGCCACTTGGTCTGGAAGTCTGCGTGGCAATTGCCGCAGGTAGTCTGTTTGTTCTCGGTCGAATAGTACCCCAGGAAGCCGAGCGCGGCCGCAGGGGGTTCATTGAAGGGATCGCGATCGCGATAGACGATCTTGTCTGTGGCACAGCCCGCGAGCAGGCCCGCCAGCGGAAGGGTCCGGAGCAGCTTCGACGCGACAGTGCGCATGTGCCGATGTCCCAATGAAGTGCGGCGAGCGGATCCGCCTACCGTATTTCTACTGTAGGAATATCGAGGCAGTTGCGCAATAGGGAAAGGTCAGATTGTGAGGCCAAGCGGGCACTTTTGTGACATCCAGGTCCGCAGAAATTGCGACGAAGACGTTCAGGAATTCGATTGTTCAACAAGTGTCGATCGATTGCTGGATTTGCTACTTTACCTTGAGTCAGCGTTCGGCGGTCATGGCAGCCCCGTCGATCGGATTCCCCAACGGAGCGAGAGCAGATGGCATCGGATTCTCCCGCGACCTGTCCCGGGTGCGGTCAACCCGCCGCAGGTCGGTTCTGTGGCAACTGCGGCGCCGCCGTCTCTTGTGGAGCTTGCGGCGAGGCGCTGGGCCCGGGAGTCCGATTCTGCGGCAGTTGCGGCGCGGCAGCTGGCGCCGGCGCTCCGGCGTCGTCACGAAACGCCTGGCGCGCAGGGCCGGCCGTGTTCCCTCTCGCGCTTGCTGCGATCATGGTCGTGGCGGCCCTGGTGGTCTACCTGGTTCGGCGTGACCCCTCACCGTCGCTGCCCCTCGGCGAGGCGATGGCCTTCGGCCCGGCGAGCGCCGAGCCGGCCCCGCTGCTCGACGGCTTGTCCGGACGGGACCGCTTCGATACCCTGTACAATCGGGTCATGCGGGCCTCGGAGCGCGGCGACGGCGCCACCGTCAACCGCTTCGCTCCCCAGGCGTTGCAGGCCTATCGGGAGCTCGAGGAGCCCGACATCGACGCCCGGTACCACGCCGCCATGCTGCGGCTTCACACCGGCGACCCGGCCGGAGCGGTCGTCCTCGCCGACACCATTACCGGCCTCGCGTCGAGCCACCTCTTCGGCTTTGTGATCCGCGGCACGGTCGCCCGACTCCAGGGCGACAGCGCCCGGCTCTCGACCGAACAAGGCCGGCTGCTCCAGCACTACGATGCCGAGATGGCGGCAGGCCGTTACGAGTACGCGCACCACAAGTTCATACTCGACCAGTTCGTCGGAGAGGCCCGGCAGCGTGCGGCGGGATCAGGAGGTCGCCCGCCGGGTCGATAGGGCTATATTGCACCCTATATCGCAGCAAGGAGGCACACCCATGAAGGCAGGAACCAAGTTCACGCTCGGCGCAGCGATTATCGTCGGCGCGACGGCGCTCCTGATCTACACCGGGATCAGTCAGACCGGGGTCTATTTCCTGAGTCCCTCCGAATTGCTGGCCCGGGTCGAGGCCGACGCCTCCTTTCACGAGGTCGGGCTCAAGGTCGGCGCCAAGGTTGTGCCAGGCTCGATCCGGCGGGACGACGCCAGTCGGCGGATCGAGTTTCAGGTCTCCGACGCGAGCGGCGCCTTTCCCGTCGTCTATGAAGGCCTGGTCCCCGATACCTTTACCGACGAGAATGACATTGAAGTCATCATGTCGGGCAAGCTGGGCCGCGATGGTGTGTTCCACGCGACCGAAGTGCTCGCGAAGTGCGGCTCCCGCTACGAATCGGAATACTCGAAACTGGCTCAGGCGAGCTGACCCCCCGATACTCGGGTAGGCGACGGACATGAATCTGCTTGGTCAGTTCGCCCTCTGGGCCGCGCTCCTTGTATCGGTCTGGACCCTCGTGCTCGCCTTCTCGGGGCAGACGGTCGAGCGCGACGAGGTGGCCCGCGCGGTTCGGCGCGCTCCCCACGCGTCTGCGCTGGCCGTCTGGATTGCCTCGATTGCGCTCTGGAAGGCGCTCTTTGCGCACGACTTCAGCGTCGAGTACGTCTACGCGTACACCTCGCGCAACCTGCCGGACTACTATCTCTTCTCGGCCTTCTGGGCTGGCCAGAAGGGATCCCTGCTGTTGTGGGCCCTGGTGCTGGCGTCGTTTGGTTCGCTGGCTCAGGTCGTCACGCCGCCCCGCTATCGCGATCTCCTCCCGACGGTGGCAGGCGTCACCAGCGGCGTACTGGCGTTCTTCCTCCTGGTCATGCTGGTAGGCGGCGCCAACCCGTTTGGCCAGCTGCCGTTTGTTCCCCCTGACGGGCGCGGGCTCAATCCGCAGTTGCAGAACCCCGGCATGGTGATCCACCCGCCGATGCTGTATCTCGGCTATATCGGCCTCACCATTCCGTTTGCCTTCGCCATTGCGGCGCTCTGGCATCGGCGGCTCGACAGCGGCTGGATCCATGCGATTCGAAAGTGGTCGCTGGTGTCCTGGCTGTTCCTCTCGGTTGGGATCACCATCGGCATGTGGTGGGCCTATGTCGAACTCGGGTGGGGTGGCTACTGGGCCTGGGACCCGGTCGAGAATGCGAGCTTGCTACCGTGGCTCACGCTGAGCGCCTTTCTCCATTCGGTCATGATCCAGGAAAAGCGCGGGATGCTCAAGCGGTGGAATGTGGGCCTGGTGATCGGCTCCTTTCTGCTCAGCATCTTCGGGACCTTCCTGACCCGGTCGGGAGTGATTGCGAGTGTTCACAGCTTCGCACAGTCGAACGTGGGCTACTTCTTCCTGGCGTTTCTGATCGTCGTCGGCGTGCTGTGCTACACGCTGCTCTACACCCGCTGGCCGGCGCTCGAGCCCGAGGCGCAACTCGAGTCTCTCGCGAGCCGGGAAGCCGCCTTTCTGTTCAATAATCTGATCCTGGTCGGGATTGCCTTCTCGGTCCTCTGGGGCACCATCTTTCCGGTCTTGTCCGAGGCTGTGCGCGATGTGAAGATCTCGGTCGGGCCGCCCTTCTTCAATCGTGTCAACGTCCCGCTTGGTCTGCTGCTATTGTTGCTGACCGGCATCGGCCCTCTGATTGCCTGGCGCAAGACCTCGATTCCCAACTTGAAGCGCCAGTTCGCGGTCCCGATCGGCAGTGCGCTGCTTGCCGCTGTGCTGCTGCTGGTTGTCGGCATGCGCGACTTCTACGCCCTGGTTGCGCTGATCATTGCCGCCTTTGTTCTCGGCACCGTGACGCAGGAGTTTGTCCGCGGTACCCGAGCGCGCCGGCGGCTTTACAGTGAGTCCTGGCTGCTCGCGGTCAGCCGCCTGGTGGGCAGGAACCGCCGCCGCTATGGCGGCTACATCGTGCATGTTGCTATCGTCGTCTATTTCGTCGCCTTCACTGGGGGGGCCTTCAAGGTCACCCAGGAAGCGACGCTTCGGGTCGGCGAGTCGATGGAGATGCGGAGCCCCTTTGGCGCAGTCTATCGTCTGACCCATCTCGGTGTTTCCCAGTACGACGCGCTCAACCGCCAGGTGTCCGCTGCCACCCTGGAGGTCCGCCGTGACGGCCAGCGGATCGGAACCGTCGTATCGGAGAAGCGCCAGCACGTCGACAGTTTCGGCAACCCGACCTTCCAACCGTCGACGGAGGTCGGTATCCTGCCCAGCATCCGAGAAGACCTTTACGTCGTCTTTGCGGGCACCGTCGATTTCACCGAGCGCGCTTCCTTTGCCATCACCATCAATCCCCTGGTCTGGTGGGTCTGGTTCGGCGGCGTCCTGCTCGTGGTCGGCGGGCTGATTACGCTCTGGCCGGGCGGTCCCGGGATGGCCCCCCAGGTGACCCGTGTCCGCACGCCTGAGGCTCGGGAGCCGGCGCCCGAGCCGGTGAACGTCTGATGGATCGCCGTCAACTTCTCGGCCTGATCGCCGTCGGCGCTTTGACTCGGCGGCTCGAGGCGGGGAGTGCCCAGACGCCCGGGGCGGCCGATCCGCTGCCGCGTCCGGGCGTGGTGGGCGCGCCGCGCCGAGTCGTCGATTCGGTCCAGAACGATCCGGCGGTGGTTGGGGTCGAGCGCCGGCTCCGCTGTCCCTGCCCGTGCGGGCTCGATGTCTTTACCTGCCGCACCACCGATTTTACCTGCACCTATTCGCCGGCCCGGCACGACGAGGTGGTCGCGCTGTTCCGGGAGGGCAAGAGCCCGGAAGAAGTGGTGGCCGCTTTCGTCGACCGCTACGGCGAAGAGGCATTGATGGCGCCCAAGGCAACAGGATTTGGGGTCGTCGGATACCTGCTGCCGGGGGCAGCGATCCTGACCGGGGCCAGCCTGCTGGGCTGGTACATCCTGCGACGATCCCGGCTGCGCGCAGCGCGCGTCGAGATGGCTGCGGCCTCGGCGGGTTCGCTCGGTCTGGCGCCCGACATCGCGGGGGGCGATGATCGGCAATCGGCCGAAGAGGTGGCACGGCTCCAGCGCGCGCTTCGAGACCTCGAGACCTGATGCTCGAACTCACCGCAATCGTCGTACTTGCGCTCGTGCTCGTCGGCATGGTGGTAACGCCGTTGCTGCGCAGGGCGCCGGATCCGGATGATTTCGACGAGCCCCTGCCGCTCGAAGAAACCCGGCAGGGGCAGGCCCTGCTTGCCATCAAAGACCTCGATTTCGACCATGCGACCGGGAAGATCTCCGAGGACGACTACCTCTCGATGAAGGGCCGGTTCACTGCCGACGCCCTGGCAGCGCTGCGTCAGGAACCCGCCGATCCCGCCGAGCAGCTCATTGCGGCTCGCAGGGCCGCACTTGACGGCACGGTACCGGTCGGGGTTTGTCCGGCCTGCGGACCGCGACCCGAGCCGGACGCCCGGTATTGTTCCGGTTGCGGCATCTCGCTCGAGTCCCCGACCAGTTGCCCAGGTTGCGCAGCCCCGCTGCCTGCCGGTGCCCGCTTCTGTTCCGGTTGCGGCAGCCGGGCAGCCGCAGCGTGACCCGTCCGTCCTCCAACCGTCTCAGAGACGTTTTCCACTGAACCGTTGTCTCGCTACCGCATTTCCAGCTTGATGGCTCCGTTCATCACACTGTTCTCACCTCGCACCACCCAGTTGGCTCCCGACAGGTACGCATTGGCCGCGTTGGCGTCTTCCACGGCGTTCCCGACCGGATCGTCGTTGGTCGCAAAGAAGCTGTACAACGCCTTGAGAATCCGGATGTAGATCGGCGCTCGCTGAAAGATCTTCCCGCCGGGGCCCGTAGCATCTTTGCCGCCGGTGTTGTCGCCGTAGACGAGGCGAATCGATTCGAAGAGCGCGTTGGCCCGGTTCTGGTCGATCTTGATCTGACAGGCCCCGTCGTCATCCTCCACCACGAAGACCCGGAGCGCTTGCCCCGGATGCTGGATCCGGTAGTTGTCCAGCTGGGCCTGACTCATCAGCATCACACTCCCGGACCACTCGGTGCTGTTTTGATCGAAGGCGTATGGCCCCCCCGCGTGCTCGCCGGCGCACTGATAGCTGGTGAGGGCATTCTCCGAACCCGCTTTGCCCAGGACGTGGACCTCGAACTCGGGCGCCCCCTTGAACCAGCCTTCAAAGGTGCCGACAAACTTGCTCCGGGTCATGAAGAGGCCCTGAGATCCGGCCGAGCCGCCGGCGCTGCCATCCCCTCCACCACCTCCGCCCCCGCCTCCGATGAGATCATCACAGGCTATCAGGCACGAGTTTGCCAGCGGACGATCGAAATCGAGCTCGGCGCGGCCGATCATCAGCACCGGGGTCTCGGGGGGCGTGGTCGGACTCAGGCGGTGCCGCCGTCCCGCCAGGTCGAAGGCAACCGGTGCATCGGTGTCGAGCTCGGCGGTGGCAACGAGCAGGTCCTCACCGCCGCTCCAGCGGGCCCGATGCTCAGGAACCGGAAAGTACACCTCGATGGCGGGCCCATCGGCAATGCGCTCGGTCAGGCCGAGCTCGTTCGAGGCCTGCGGCCCGGCCAGATGAGCGCGGGCCCCCGGTGCCCGGCTCAGGAAATGTTGCAGGCTGATCTTGCCTTCCGGCAGCGGTGAGCCGCGCAACTCCTGGAGCACGGTGCGGCGGAAGCCCGGATCGCGCATGGCGATCGCGACCTGCTCGGCAAGCCACTCGTGGCGCTCCCTGAGGCGAGTCAGCTCGGGCGGGTCGGTCCGCGGCACTACCGCTTGCTCCGCATTCGGCTGGGTCGGATGGACGGTCGGTCGGTCGCTGCAGGCGGCAAGGCCCAGGAGCAACGCGGCGGCGAGCCCGGTACGGCGGTACAGCATGGTTCCCCCTTGCTAGTGGTGACCGGCCCGCAGTCGGCGGGTCGGGATCACACACTAGGAAGGGGTGCGAACGAGGCGTGAAGCGAGAAAACGCAACATGGCGCGAAAGAGCGCCGTCAGACTTCCAGGGCTTCGAGGCGCTTGAGGCTGCGCTGCAGCGGAATGATGGTCGCCGCCGCACAGAGCAGAAATACCTTGCCGAGCACGAGCCAGAGTTCGGCCGGCAGCTCCTCCTGCACTTCGCCCATCTGATAGAGCTGCAGGTGCTCCGCCACCGGCCGGGCTTCGATGGCGATGATGCCGGCCAGCAGCAGAATGGACGTCATCATGAAGACCAGTCCGCCGAAACTGGTCGGAATCTGCGCCGCATTCTCGGTGTCGAACTGCGGATAGAGCACACCGAGCGAGAGAGCCAGGGCGCCGGCCGCCATGGTGAAACAGGCGATCGTGACGACCGACAGGAACATCATGAACGGCGAGGCCCGCAGGATTTCGTTGGTGACTACCGTGATGGTCAGCGCCACGACCAGGAGCGGCGCCGTGCCGACCCAGTATTTGCTCCAGAGCATGGCGCGCAGGTCCAGCGGACTCGACTTGAGCAGCCACAGCTGCCGACCTTCCAGCGAAACCGACGGAAAGATGAATCGCGCCGCAATCGCCGCCAGCACGAAGCCGGCGAGCCCCTGATTCAGAAAGACGACCAGGGTCACCAGGATGTACGGCACTTTTTCGCCGGTGTAGAGCGGCAGGGCGCGGATGTTGAAGACGTAGACGATCAGGAGGACGCCCAGCAGGATCAGCTGGCTCCACTGCGTCGTGTCACGGAAAAAGACGCGAAGGTCCTTCAGGACGAACTCACGCTTCGTGACCGGCAGGAAGCGGAGCAGGCGTGACGCAACCCGCTGCCAGGTCTGTCCGGCCGCATAGGTGTCGGCTCCCTCCTGCGCCTTCGAAAAGCCCTTGGGGTAGAGCCGGCTGTGCAGAGCCGCGCCCAGCACGATGAATGCACCCGCCGTGGTCCAGAGGAGGATCAGCGGCAGCGGATCGGCCACCCGGCCGAGCCAGTTCATGATGGCGTTGGCCGCCCATTCGCTGGGCATCAGCGGATGGCTGGGCGCCTGCAGCTCCGCCACGAAGTCGACCAGGTTCCGAAAGCCCTCCGGCCGCGAGAGCTGTTCCGGACGCAGGAAACGCAGCACCAACACCACGCCGCCGACCGCACCGATGGCAATCAGGGTCAGCAGGTCGCGCGCGCGCCGGGCCGGAAAGACGTTGACCAGGAGCAGGGTGATGGTCGACCCCACCACGGTCGGAAGCAGGAAATAGGGAATCAGCGCGCCAAGCGCAGCAATCGGAAAGAGCAGGCCGCCGTCATAGACCACACCGTACGCGGTCAGGATCGGCACCAGGAGGAGCGCGACCATCCAGGAAGAATGAATCAGCGTCTCGACCAGCTTGGCCAGATAGAGTCGGGCCCAGTCGACGGGCGCCGAGACGAGCATGTCGAGGTCTTTGGCCAGGAAGTAGGTCGAGAGGGCCGTGACGAGGTTCGACAGCAGCAGGATGGCGGAAAACGCCAGCAGCAGCATGCTGAGAATCTTGCCCGCGAGCAGACCGCCGATCTCGGGCGTCGTGCCAAGGTAGCGAAGCACCCGGTTGAACACCGCAAACGCGCCGGCCCAGAACCCGCCGCCGATGACGACCAGCAGCAGCACCCGCAGGAACGCATCGTTCCGGCCCTTGACCATCCGGGCTCTGACACTGCGCCATTTGGGCTCGAGGATCCGGATGACGCCGGCCCCGCGGTCAACCTTATCCGTCGAGGACTGCACTCAGCTCTCGCTCTCCCAAGCCGCCGGTGAGTTTGAGGAAGATGTCCTCCAGGCTCGCCGAGCCCGACGCGGTCTGCTCCCGGATCTCGGCCATGGTGCCCGCGGCCGCGATCTTGCCGCCAAAGACGATGCCGATCCGGTCGCACATGACTTCGGCGATCTCGAGCGTGTGGGTGCTCATCAGGACGGTGCCGCCGCGCCCGACAAAACCGCGGAACAACTCCTTGAGGAGCCGCGCGCTCTTGGGGTCGAGGCCAACCATCGGCTCGTCGACCACGATCACATCGGGACGGTGAACCATGGCGCTCGAGATGATCAGCTTCTGGCGCATACCGTGGCTGTAGGACTCGGTCAGTTCGTGCTTCCACGGCGCCAGTTCGAACAGTTCGAGCAGCTCGTCGACCCGCCGCTCGATTTCCGGCCCGGACTGCCCGTACAGTCCCGCCACGAAGCGGAGGAACTCCGCGCCCGTGAGCTTGTCGTAGACGAAGGGACGGTCCGGGATGAACCCGAGGCGCTGCTTGGCCTGCATCGGCTGGCTGACGATGTCATAGCCGGCAACGGTCACCGATCCGGACGTTGGCCGAAGAATCCCGGCAATCATCCGCATGGTCGTCGTCTTGCCGGCGCCGTTCGGACCCAGCAGGCCGTACAATGTCCCGGGCGGGATCTCGAGCGAGATCCCATCGACCGCGGTGAACTTGCCGTACCGCTTCGTCAGATTGGTAAGCTGAATCATGGTTGAGCATCCGACAGAATCGGTTCGATGACGGCGCCACCGACCAGTGGCACCAGGTCGATGGCGCGACCATACCCGCCGGAGACGATGCGCAGCAAGGACGCCGACGCCGGGAACTGCCCGAACGTCGGATCCACGGCCACCCAGGCGTCATCCAGCCGGATCTCGGCCCAGGTGTGCCCATACGTGGTACCGCCGACGACGGCGACCCCCCCCACGACTCGCGCAGTCAATCCGCGCGCCCGCGCCAGGTCGACAAACAGCGTTGCCATGCCCTCCGCCCCGGCGCGCCGCTCGGCGAGGACGCGCTCCGCAGACTTGGCCGCGGCGAGCGACGGGTCAGGCCGAACTTCTCGATGGACCCATTGGGCCAGCGCCTGGACCACGGCGCGGCCGCGCGCCTCGGGGGCGATCGTGGCAGCCCGTGCCGCAACGCTCGACGCCACCGGAGCGAGCTGGGCTGCAGGGTCGAGGAAGCCGCGCCGAACCGAGTCAGCGCCGTTACCGTGCCGACCGATGTCGACGCGATCTCCGTCCGAGGTCTGGCGGCCGCCGGTGAGCCACGTAGTCTGCGGCGCCCCGGCCGTGCCGACGGTCCGAACCCGGTACTCGGCGCTGTCGGAGCGCGGCAGGCGGAGGCCCGCTTCCAGCAAGCTTCGCATGGCGGCGACCCGAGCGCGGTCGGCGAGGTTCCGGGCCAGCTCCGCACGGTAGTTGATGTTGACCAGTTCGAAGGCCGATCGGGTCAGGTGGACACCCAGGGGCGCCTGGCTCGCCACCAGGTTGCCGTTGGCGTCGACCCAGAGCACCTCCGGAGTGCCGCTCCCGGTATGTTCGAGGCGCCACGCGGCCACGGTATCGAGCCGCGCCGGTTGCCAGAGTCGGGTGCTCCGGGATTCGACCGCGCTGTCGGCAAAGACGAACAGCGACTCTGCCGTCGCTGCGATGTCGAGCCGACTGACGGTGCCGGTGGTCAGGTCGAGCAGGTTGGTGGTGCCAGACTGGCCGACCCTGAGACGCCTCGCAAAGGCCAGGCGATAGGGCAGCGTCTCGGGCAGGGCGACGTCGCCGGAGACCCGAAGCGCCCATTCGCTCGAAGGGCCGTCGCGACCGTCCCGCTGCGCCAGGCGGAGCAGGGAATCGCCCTCGATCGTACCGCGAAGTTCGTCGAACTGGCCCCCGCCGGTGACGGTGCGGACGAAACTGATGAGACGCAAACTGCGCGACAGCAGGATGTCGGTGCGGCGGGTCATTCGCCGAATCGAATCGCCCTCGGCAGGCACGTCGAGCGCCATGACCTGGGAAATCCGGAATCCGGTTACGGCCGTATCGATGGTGATACTGGCGTAGCCGACCTGGACGTCGCCGGCCTTGACGGTATAGAAGAACGCGTCGGGGTTGAGCCTAACGGTGGCCTCCGCGATGGTCTCCGCCTCGGTCTTGCCGAACTCGCGGCGAGCCAGCCAGGCCAGCGCGGCAGCCCAGGCGAGCAACATCACTTGTGCCGCGGTACGGCGGGTAAACGCGCCGAGCTTCACAGTCCTGCCACTTCGCGCGCTTTGCGGTGCATCGTCATCGCAATCTCCTGCTGGCCGAGCCGATCGTGGAGTCGGCCGAGCAGCGTATATCCTCGCGGGTCGCCTGGCAGAACCTCGACCGCCCAGTGCAGCAGGGTCTCAGCCTCGGCAAGACTGCCGCTGGTCAGGAGTGCTTCCGCGAGGTATAAAGCGCACTCCGGGTCTTGAGGTGCCAGAGAACGGGCTTCCCGAAGCACCGCAACCGCCTCGACCACTCCACCGAGCCGCAGCCGGATGGCGCCAAGGTAACGATAAGCAGGCCAATAGCTTGCGTCCTTCCGAATCGCTTCTCGGAAGTCGGCTTCCGCAGCCTGCGGTCGTCCTGATTGTGCATAGAGTGCGCCACGCCGGACCAGGATTGGCGCCGCGTTACGGGTCAGTTCGAGCAGGTGGCCAAGCTGCTCCAGCGCCGAGTCGACTTCACCGGCGTCTGCCAGGAGTTCGGCCAGGACCAGGCGGGGTTCGACGGCGTTCGGATGGGCAGCCAGGAACTGGTCGAGTGAGGCGATCGCATCGAGACGCCGACCCCGGCGGTTGAGGTCGCGAGCGCGCTCGACCGTCCGGTCCGGGAGCGGCGCGTCCGGGTCGCTGATCGTCGGGAGTCGCTGCTCAGGCATGTCCCGCCCGAAGGGGCGGAAGGCTGCGATGCCATCGGCCCCGGCGACCGGGAGATCGCCCTCCAGACTCGACGGCTCGAAGCCCTCGAGGAGACCGGGGTCCGCCTCGCCGGCGCGGGAATTGTGGAGCCGTCCCATCGCTTACTCCGCGGCGTGCGTCAGGGGCGGAGCAGAGGCAAAGAAGTCCCGATAGAAGCCATTCTGGTACTGCTCGACCAGGGACTCGACCCGGTCGTATCGGGCCGCCGCCACGATCAGTCCGGCATGGTGTCGCTTGGTCAGCCGCCAGGTGATCTCGGGAGCGTCGTAGCTCGACAGGTCGGGCCATTCCTGCCTGGCAAGCGAAAGGATCAGCCCGGCGTAATGCTTCTTGAACGGCATCACGAGATAGGGCTCGTTCGCTTCACGGCACTCGAGCTTGGCCCATTCGCTCCAGAGGTTGAGGCCGGTGGCCGCCTCGATCATATCGACGATGTGCGCACCGCCGACCCGGGCCGACGTTTCCAGAAAGAAGAAGCGCCCGTCAGGATGCCGGATGAACTCGGTATGCGATACCCCCTGCTTCAAGCCCAACGCCTTGAGCAGTTGCTGATTGAAGGTCAGGAGCGCCCGCTCCTCGCGACTCCGGCGCCGCAGGGTGCGCGACGAGAACACACGGCCTTCATGAGCAGCTTCCAACGGAGGCGTGCCGTACTCGCTTGCCAGCGCGAAGCGGACTCGATGATCGGCCACGATCGAGTCGACATGGAAGACGCCGCCCGGGATGAACTGCTCCAGCACGTAGAAGGATTGCTCGTCGCCGAGGCTGTCGAGCACCGGCCAGAGTTCTTCGGCAGAGCTGAGCTTCCGGATTCCGATGGCCGCCGCCATGAATCGCGGCTTGAGCACATAGGGGCCGGCGTGGGTCTGGAGAAAGGTCTTGATGTCGTCGTAGTTGATCACCGGCACAAACGGCGGAATTGCCAGGCCGGCGCTGCTCGCCTTGGCGCGCATAGCCAGCTTGTCGCGAAAGTACCGCGCCGTGGTATCGCCCATTCCCGGCACCCGCAGATGCTCGCGCAGAGCGGCGGCCTTCTCGACATCGAAGTCGTCGAGGGCCACGATCCGGTCGATCTTGACCGTGCGTGCCAGCCAGCTGACCGCCTTGATCGCGTCGTTCATGTCCCAGCGGTTGTCGACGTCAGGCATGTAGTAGGTGTCGTCGAGCGATTCCCGGGGCCAGTCGGCGCCCTCCAGGCTCTTGGAGGTCAGCAGCAGGACTCGGGCGCCCAGGCGCTTGGCGGCGATCATGAACGCATCGCCTTTGCGATAGCTGGCCAGACAGAGAACGGTGAGAGGACGATGCATGGGCGCTCCGAGGGGAGACACGGCGAGATACCTGCGCGAACCTTAGTCGGATTCTTTGGTCCGTCAACGCGCCGGCGCTGCGATTCGCCGTCGGTACTCCCGGCCCCTTTGCCCTCTGTGGAGGGCAGGATTGAAGGGCGGATGGTTTCGGGCTATGTTCAGGGGCTATGGCGCAAGAATACCTTCGGGTCCGCGGTGCACGCGAACACAATCTCAAGAACATCTCGGTTTCGATTCCCCGCAATCAACTGACGGTCATTACCGGCCTATCCGGATCCGGCAAGTCGTCGCTGGCGTTCGATACCATCTACGCCGAAGGGCAGCGGCGATATGTCGAGTCGCTCTCGGCCTACGCGCGCCAGTTTCTCGGCCTGATGGAAAAGCCCGACGTCGACGCCATCGAGGGCCTCTCACCGGCCATTTCAATCGAGCAGAAGTCGACCGGCAACAATCCTCGATCGACCGTGGGCACCGTCACCGAGATCTACGACTACATGCGGCTCCTCTGGGCCCGTGCCGGCGTGCCGCATTGTCCCAATGACGGGTCGCCGGTTACCCGGTCGAGCGCCAGCCAGATTACCGAGGCGGTCCTCGCCTGGCCGGAAGGCACCCGGGTCGAGGTCCTGGGGCCGATCGTCCGAGGCCGGAAGGGCGAGTTCCGCGAACTCTTCGACGACCTGGCCAAGCGCGGTTTTGTTCGGGTTCGGGTCGATGGCATCGTGTACGAGCTGGGCGCCGTGCCCAAGCTCAACCGCCGTCAGAATCACGACGTGGCGGTCGTGGTCGACCGGCTGGTTGTCCGAGAGCAGGATCGGAGCCGGTTGGCCGACTCGGTCGAAACCGCCCTCAAGGCGGCTGACGGTACGGTCGAGTTCGTACGCTACGACCGGGGCGCCGCGGACGGCGAGTCGATTCTCTTCTCCGAGCGGTTTGCCTGTCCCAAGTGCGGTCTCTCGATGCCGGAACTCGAGCCGCGCCAGTTCTCCTTCAACTCGCCCTATGGCGTCTGCCCCGACTGCCATGGACTCGGCACCCGGCGCGAAGCGGTCGCCGAGTTGGTGCTGGGCGATCCCTCGATCTCGATTCTCGAAGGAGTCGTGTTGCCGTGGGGCGAGCCGAGTGGCTACCTGCGCAAGTCGATCCTGCCGACCCTGGCCAAGGCCTTCAAGTTCGAGCTGCAGAGCCCCTGGAAAGCGCTGCCGGCGGCCGCCAAGGACATGCTGCTGCATGGTGTCTCGAACAAGACCTTCAAGTTCAAGATGGACGGCGGGAAGTTCAAAGGCGAGTACGAGACCGGTTGGGAAGGTATCCTCAAGAACGTCGAGCGGCGCTTCTACGAAACCGGAAGTGACACCGTCCGGCAGCAGCTGGGCGACTTCATGGTGGAGATGCCCTGCCGCACCTGTCAGGGGCGCCGCCTCAAGCCGGAAAGCCTGGCTGTGCTGCTGCATGGCAAGAGCATCGGCGAGGTCGTCGACTACGCGGTCGATGACGCCCTGGCGTTCTTCGACGGCATTCCGATCGTCCGAGGTCGGGCCGGCGCCATCGATCCGGAGGTCGGCGCGCCGATCCTCAAGGAAATTCACGACCGGCTGTCCTTCCTCCGGGACGTCGGCCTCGAGTACCTCACGCTTGGCCGCGGGGCGGGGAGCCTCTCGGGCGGCGAAGCGCAGCGGATCCGGCTCGCCACCCAGATCGGATCGCGCCTGGTTGGCGTGCTGTACATCCTCGACGAGCCGAGCATTGGGCTACATCAGCGCGATAACGACCGACTCCTCAACACGCTGCGAGAGTTGCGCGACCTCGGCAACACGGTGCTGGTGGTCGAGCACGACGAGGACACCATCCGGGCCGCCGACTATGTCGTCGATCTCGGTCCGCGGGCCGGGCGTTTCGGCGGCGAGGTCGTGGTGGCGGGCAACGTCGAGGATGTGGAGCAGCACCCCGACTCGCTGACGGGCCGCTACCTGCGCGGCGAATTGCGGATTCCGGTGCCCGCCACTCGCAGGCCGGTGAGCGCGTCGCGCAAGCTGCGGATTGTCGGAGCCCGGGCCAACAACCTCAAGAACCTCACCGTCGAAGTTCCGCTCGGGGTCTTTGCCGCCGTCACTGGCGTCTCGGGGTCGGGCAAGTCGACCCTGGTCACGGACATCCTTTACCAGTCGCTGGCGCGGCATTTCTATCGTGCCAAAGTGGTGCCCGGAGCGCACAAGACCATCGAAGGCCTGCAGCATCTCGACAAAGTCATCGACATCGACCAGAGTCCGATCGGACGCACTCCGCGGTCCAATCCGGCGACCTATACGGGCTTGTTTACTCCGATCCGGGAGCTCTTTGCGCAGCTGCCAGAGGCCAAGATCCGTGGCTACGGGCCGGGTCGCTTCTCCTTCAACGTCAAGGGCGGCCGCTGCGAGTCCTGCGAAGGTGACGGGCTCGTCAAGATCGAAATGCATTTCCTGCCCGACGTGTATGTCGCCTGCGAAGTCTGCAAGGGGCGGCGGTACAATCGGGAAACCCTGGAAGTGCGGTACCGGGGCAGGAGCATTGCGGACGTCCTCGAACTCACGGTGGCCGACGGTCTCGATTTTTTCAACGCCCAGGGACGAATCCGCGACAAGCTCGAGCTGCTCAACGATGTCGGCCTCGGCTATCTGCACCTGGGCCAGTCGGCCACGACCTTGTCCGGCGGCGAAGCGCAGCGGGTCAAACTCGCCACCGAGCTTTCCAAACGCGACACCGGGCGCACTTTGTACATCCTGGACGAGCCGACGACCGGACTGCATTTCGAAGACGTTCGCTTGCTGCTCGACGTGCTGCACCGCCTAGTCGACAAAGGCAACAGCGTGCTCGTCATCGAACACAACCTCGATGTGATCAAGACGGCGGACTGGATCGTCGACATGGGCCCCGAAGGCGGGGCAAAGGGCGGGCGGGTGGTGGCGGCGGGAACGCCGGAGGCCGTGGCGGAGGTCGCAGGGAGTCACACCGGACACTTCTTGCGCCGCCTCGTCACTGCAAGCTAGGCTTGGACGGTAGCGGGACTGGTCCCGGCCGAACCGTGAGGTCCTTGTGGATAGACGACTGCTCCTGACGTTGCTGCTGCTGGCGCCCACCCAGACCTCGGCGCAGCAGGCCGACCGGGCCGATCCCTCCCGCGTAACGGTGCAGCGGATCTACGGCAGCGCCGATTTCCAGCCCGAGCGGTTCGGCCCGACCCGGTGGCTCGGCGATGGGTCTTCCTACACCACGCTCGAAGCCAGCCCGGCCGGCGGGCGTGACATCGTCCGCTACGATACGGAGACCGGCGCTCGCGACATGCTGATACCGGCGTCGCGTCTGATTCCCCCGGGCGCCAGTGCGCCGCTGGCCATCGACGACTATCACTGGGGGCCGGGCCAGCGAAAGCTGCTCGTCTACACCAACTCGAAGCAGGTCTGGCGTCTCAACACCCGCGGAGACTACTGGGTGCTCGACCGGGCCTCCGGTCGGCTCAGCAAGCTGGGTGGCAATGCGGAGCCATCGACACTGATGTACGCCAAGTTCGATCCCGCCGGCGAGCGGGTCGGCTACGTCCGCAACAACAATATCTATGTCGAAGACCTGGCCACCGGAGCGATTACCCAGCTGACCCATGATGGCACCCGGACGGTCATCAACGGCAACTTCGACTGGGTCTACGAGGAGGAGCTGTCGCTGCACGACGGCTGGCGCTGGAGCCCCGACGGCACCCGGATTGCCTACTGGCAGCTCGAGGCCGATCGGGTCCGTGACTTCCTGATGTACCGGACCACCGATTCTCTCTACTCCTCCATGGTTCCGGTGCAGTACCCCAAGGCGGGCGAGGACAACTCGGCGGTCCGGATCGGCGTGGTGCTGGCAACCGGGGGAGCAACCCGCTGGCTCAGCATAGAGGGCGACCCGCGCAACATCTATCTGGCCCGGATGGAATGGGCCGCCTCGAGCGATGAACTCGTGGTGCAGCGGCTCAACCGGTTGCAGAACCGGCTCGACCTGCTGCTGGCCGATGCCCGGACGGGCGCGGTGCGCACCATCCTGACCGAACAGGACTCGGCCTGGGTCGAAGTGGTGGATGATTTGGTTTGGCTCGATGGCGGCAAGTCGTTCACCTGGGTCAGCGAGCGGGACGGCTGGACCAAGGCGTACGTCGTGTCGCGCGATGGACGCCAGGTGCGCGCCATCACGCCTGGAGCCTATGACGTGATCGGGATCCGAGCGATCGATGAGCGCGGCGGGTGGCTCTATTTCATCGCCTCACCGGACAACCCGACACAGCGCTACCTCTACCGGACCCGCCTCGACGGCAAGGGCAAGCTCGAGCGGGTCTCGCCAGCCGGGCAGCAGGGAACCCACGGCTATAACCTCTCTCCCGATGCGCGCTGGGCCATCCACACCTATTCGAAGTTCGGCACGCCGCCCGTCATGGCGCTGGTGCGCCTGCCGGAGCATCGGACCGTTCGCACGGTGGTGACCAACAGCCGGCTTGCCGCGCAGGTCGACGCCTTGAGGCGGGGGCAAGCCAGCTTCGAGCGGATCAGCATCGGCGGCGGGGTCGAACTGGATGCCTGGGTCATGCGACCGCCGGGCTTCGATTCGACCCAGCGCTACCCGGTCCTCTTTTCGATCTATGGCGGGCCCGGTTCACAAACCGTGCTCGACAGTTGGGGTGGCACCAACTATCTCTGGCACCTGAGTCTGACCCAGCGGGGTGTGGTGGTCGCGAGCGTCGACAATCGGGGCAGCGGAGCCCGCGGCCGGGACTGGCGCAAGATCATCTACGGTCGGTTGGGCGTCATCGAGACGCAGGACCAGGCGGCCGCGGCGCGGGCCTTTGCACGGAAACCGTGGGTCGATCCGACGCGGATGGGAATCTACGGTTGGAGCTACGGCGGGTTCATGAGCCTGAATGGCCTGTTTCAGGCTCCCGACGTGTATTCCACGGCGGTATCGGTGGCGCCGGTTACCCATTGGAAATACTACGACACCATCTACACTGAGCGATACAACGGACTGCCCCAGGAGAACGCGGCCGGGTATGATCAGGGCTCGCCGCTGTCGTACGTCGACGGGATGAAGGGCAATCTCCTGCTGGTTCACGGCACCGGCGACGACAACGTCCACTACCAGAACACTGAGGCGCTGATCGACGCCCTGGTGGCGGCCAATAAGCAGTTTCGGCTGATGTCCTATCCCAACCGGAACCATTCCATCTCCGGCGGCACCACCTCGGTGCATCTGCGGACGATGATTTCCGAGTATCTGGTCGAGAAACTGACGCCGTCGGAGCCGCCCCCCAGCCGGCCGTGAGACTGGGGGCCGGATTCGTCCGGTCAACGTGAAACATTCTGCAACGTCGGGTCGTAAGCAGGACAATCGTCCCGATGTGAGGGCTGCGAAAGCGATGGCCAACCCGGATATCGTCATCCCGGTTTTTGGAATGATCACCGGTATCTTGACGACCGGGTTTCTGGCTTGGGGCTTGGTCAGGGTCTTTCAGGGGCCGGTAGGACAGGCCATGGCCCGGCGGATCCAGGGACGCGGCGGCAATGCGCCCGAGCCGGAGCTGCTCCACGAGCTCGATGATCTGCGGCTTCAGGTCGATCAGATGCAGCAGCGGCTGACTGAGGCCGAGGAACGCCTCGACTTTAGCGAGCGATTGCTGGCGCAGCGGTCCTCGGCAGAGGGCGGACGATCCTGAAGTACGCAGGTCGCAGGGTTCACGAAGGTGGGAGGAACGATGGAAGGCGTACTGGCAATTCTGCTCATCTTTGGCGGCGGTACGCTCGGCGTGCTGGCGTACAGCCCGATCGGGAAGGCCGTTGCGGCAAGGATTCGCGGGGACCAGTCGCCGCCGGAAACCGACCCGGCCGTCCTGGAAGAACTCGATCGGGTCCGGCACGAATTGGCGGAGCTGGCGGAGCGGGTAGATTTCGCGGAGCGGTTGCTGGCCAATCGTGACGAGGCGGCCCGCCCGCAGATTCCGGAGGCGCGCTGATGAGACAGGTCGTGGTCCAGGTTCCCGAGCCTCCCCAGATACCATTGCCGCCCGGCTTTCACGACGGCCCGCCCGAAATAGTCTTCATCGCGGGCGTCATGGTCGTTGCCATTATCGTTGCGGGCATCGTGTTCGGGCCGTTACTCAGGGCCTATGCCCGTCGGATCGACGGGAAGAGCGGTGATGCGCAGCTTGCTGCTGAAGTCGACCACCTGCGAGCCCGGGTTGCCGAACTCGAGCTGGTTCAGGATCGCGTCGCCGAGCTCGAGGAGCGGGTCGACTTTTCGGAGCGGCTGCTGGCTCAGGGTCGCGAGTCGCAGTCTGTCGGCCGGAATCAGGGTTGAGATGTCCTGGTTTCGCAAGAACTTCGGGATGGACGCCATCGACTTCACCATTCATGTGGTGATGACGGGCATGGTGGCCGCCTTTGTAGCCGAAACGGTCCGCGGGCCGATGGACGACGCCATGGTTGCAGCCGTCTTTGGCGGATCGCTGCTGGTCTTCTCGTGGCGCCGGACCCGCGGCCTTGCCAGGCTGGCTCAGACCCCCGAAGGGCTTACCACCGGGCAGATGGCCGCCGCTCGGCTGGAGGAGCTGGAGCAGCGGGTTGCCGATCTCGAAGCGGCGGAAACTCGGGTCCTCGAATTGGAAGAGCGGCTCGACTTTACCGAGCGGCTCCTGGCGCGGACCGCCGACCAGGCGGCGTTGCTGCCGCAGAGGAGCGAGCGCCGCGAGTAGGAAGCGGCTGACCGGCCAACGGCAGTAGATTTGCAGACCCGACCCGAAACGAAGGAGCTCTGCGCATGGTTACGAAGGAGGATCTGCAGACGTTTCTCGACCGGCTGGAAGGTGGCTCGGTCGAGGTGCGTGAGGTCGAACCCGGGCTGTGGCTGGTCCGATCGCAACACGGGTCGGAGGTGGTGGTGACCTACTCGCCGCCGGTCGTGATCCTTCGACTCCGGGTCATGGAAGAGCCGGCAGAGTCCGACCGCCGGACCGGCCTGTTCCGGCAGTTGCTCGAGCTGAATGCCAGCGATCTGGTGCGTGGGTCGTATGGGATCGAGGGAGATCACGTCGTCCTGACCGATGTGCTCGACCTCGAGCACCTCGACTTTTCGGAGTTCGAGTCGAGCTTCGACTCGCTGACGTTGGCCCTGTCATCGCATCTGAGCGCTCTGGCGCCGTACCGCGAAAGGTAAGCCGCGAATGGGTATCTTCGAACGTTTTTCGACCATGCTGCGGTCGAACATCAACGACCTCATCAGTCGGGCTGAGAATCCCGAGAAGATGTTGAATCAGTTGATTCTCGACATGAAAACGCAGTTGGCCAAAGCCAAGCAGGAAGCAGCGGGTGCCATCGCGGACGAGAAGAAGCTGCAGGCCGACGCCGAGGCGCTCAAGAAGCAGGCGGAGGACTGGGAGCGTCGCGCCATGCTGGCGGTTCAAGAGGGTCGTGACGACCTCGCCAAGCAGGCGCTGATGCGCTACAACGAAGCCCTGCAGGGTGCGCAGCAATTGCACGAGACCTGGGTCAAGCATCGGGCCGATACCGAAAACCTGAAGCTCCAGCTTCGCCAGCTTCACGACAAGATCGAGGAAGCCAAGCGGAAGAAGAACATCCTGGTGGCCCGGGCCAAGCGTGCCGAGGCGCAGCAGCGGATTCAGCAGACCATGTCCGGCATGTCGGACAAGAGCGCCTTCGAGTCCTTCGATCGGATGACCGAAAAAATCGAGTCGATCGAACGTAAGGCGCTTGCGGCCGCCGAACTGCAACAGGAGTTCGAGGGCGACGACCTGACCCAGCAGTTCAAGCAGCTCGAGTACCACGGGTCCTCCGACCAGCAGCTGATCGAACTCAAGGCCAAAATGGGACTGCTCAAGGGCGGGTCCGATGAGGCCAAGAAGCTCGGTCGGGGCGAGGCGGTCGTCGACGATCCGGAAGTGCTCGAGGACGATGGCCGGTAACGGCCGTCGTCAACCTCATGAGGGCCATTTGGCCCTATTCGAGGGCCGGCGGCGGTTGCTGCCTTGACCATCTCTCTTTATCGAATACAGTTCTGTATACCAATGAGGTCCGAGCCGGAGATTCCGGCTCGGCAGACCTCGTTCTAAACCTGTGACCCATATATGGATACCCCCCGCTACCTGATCATTGCTGACGGCAACTTCCACCCCCTCGAATCCAAGACCGCGAACTCTGTGATCCGGTATCACCCCTCTCGGGTGGTTGCCGTGCTGGATCGGCGGACTGCGGGGAAAACCGTTCAGGATGTGTTGGGGTTCGGTGGTGCCACGCCGATCGTCGCCTCGATCGAAGAGGGCCTGGCCTTCAAGCCGACGGCGGTGATGATCGGGATTGCCCCGGCGGGCGGGCGGTTGCCGGATGAGTGGAAGGGCTGGCTGATCAAGTCGCTCGATGCAGGTGCCGATCTCGTCAGCGGCCTCCACACCTTCCTGTCCGATGACCCGGATCTCTCGGCGCAGGCCGCGCGGCTGGGTCGGTCGATCTACGACGCCCGGAAGGCGCCGGCAAACCTGCCGATCGCAGCCGGCGAGGCTCGGCTGGTCGATCCTTTCGTCGTGCTGACCGTCGGAACCGACTGCAATGTCGGCAAGATGACAGCGCAGCTGCAACTGGTCGACGGCCTCAAGGCGCGGGGGCTGCGCACCCGGTTCGTTGCCACCGGCCAGACCGGCATCTTCATCGAGGGATGGGGCACTGCGGTCGACGCCGTAGTCGCCGACTTCATTGCGGGTGCGGCCGAGGATCTCGTGCTCCGGGGTGCCAAGGACGCAGATATCGTTCTGGTCGAGGGCCAGGGCAGTATCAATCACCCCGGCTACTCGGGCGTGACGCTCGGTCTGCTGCACGGGTCCTGCCCCGATGCCATGATTCTCTGCCATCAGGCCACCCGGTTGCACATCGGCGAGTACCGGACGACTCCCTGGCTCAAGATCCCGCCGCTGTCGCGGTACGTCGAGCTCTACGAGATGCTCGGCTCGGCAGTACACCCGACCAAGGTGGTGGGCATCTGCCTCAATACCTACGACCTCAATGAAGCGGACGCGCGGAAGGCCTGCCAGGCCGCCAGCGACGAGACCGGTCTGCCAGCGACCGATCCGGTCCGATTCGATCCGGCGCCGTTGCTCAATGCGCTGGTGCGTGAGCGGGAGAACTACCTGGAACGTCGCGCGCGCTGATCTGTTCTGCTTGCGATGACAAGGAAGGGCGTGGCGCAGCAAGCGCCACGCCCTTCCTCGTTCTCCACCCTACGCAGGCTTGTCGAAGATGTCACGCACCGTACGAGTGAACTGCTCCAGCGAGAACGGTTTGAGCAGGAAGGGGTGCTCGCCGATCTCGTCCTCGCTGAGGTCGGCTGCCCCGGACGTCAGCAGGGTACGGATCGTCGGGAAGCGGCGCCGGAGCTGGACCAGGAGGTCTCGGCCGTTACCATCGGGCAGGTTGAGGTCTGCAATGACCAGATCCGGCGGGCGCTGCATCGCGTCGGCGAGCTGGATCGCTTCGGCGGTAGTGGCGGCCGCCACCACCTCGTAGCCGCTGGCCGTAAGCATCGCGTTGCCGACCGCGCGGAGCCGGGGCTGGTCCTCGACCAGCAGGATGGTCTCGGTTCCTCGAGCCTCGGTCCGGACCGGATCGACGTCGTGCGGTGCATCAGCTTGGTGCACACGCGGCAGGTAGACGTGGAAGGTGGAGCCCTGGCCCATGGTGGAGTCGACCGTGATCAGACCCTGGAACCGCTCGATGATTCCGTGGCACGTGGCGAGCCCGAGTCCGGTTCCGGTGCCGCGCGGCTTGGTGGTGAAGAACGGCTCGAAGATCCGGGCGCGCACTTCGTCCGGGATGCCCGTGCCGGTATCGGTCACTGAGAGCCGGACCCAATCGCCGGTTGCCAGGGCCGCCGCGGCATCCGGCCGGCCGTCTGGAACATTACCGGTGGCGATGGTAACGACACCGCCTTCCGGCATCGCATCGCGCGCATTGACGACCAGGTTGGTGAGGACCTGCTCGAGCTGGCCGCGGTCGGCGACCGTCGGCCAGAGGTCGGGCTCCAGGATGGTGCGGCACTCGACCGTGCTGCCCGATAGGCGTCCAAGCGTGCGCTCGAGATCTCTTACGATTCCGTTCAGGTCCAGCGTGGTTGGCTCGGAGGGTTGCCGCCGCGCAAACGACAGCAGCTGGCGGGTCAGCGCCGCACCTCGGTTCGCCGTGGCCGCGATGCTCTCGAACGTGGACCGTATCACCGGATCGAGCCCAGGTTCGTGAAGTCCGGTCTCCGCCTCTGCCAGGATCACGGCGAGCAGGTTGTTGAAATCATGGGCGACACCCCCCGCCAGGCGGCCCAAGGCGTCGAGTCGCTGGGCATCATGAAGCTGTGTCTCCAGGCGTCGTCGCACCGTGGTGTCTTCGTACATCGCGACCAACGCCCCCGGCATGTCGGGGTGATCGGCCAGCCGTGCCGCGCTCAGGCGCAGCTCGACGACCACGTTGTCCGGGCGGCGATACTGCAGGTCGACGCTGGTCAGTCGCTGCCCCTGCAGCACACCGCTCAGCAGCCGATGCGATGGGCCCTCCGCCGTATGGTCGAGCTGGGGCATGGACTGACCGATGATCTGGGCTGCCGGGACCCCGAAGACCTGTTCTGCGGCGCCATTCCAGAGCCGTACCGTCAGATCGTCATTCAGGACAGCGATCGGGAGCGGTGAGGCGTCGAATACGGCGCTCAGCAGACGCTGGGTCCGATGGAGCTCGTCGCGCGCCTGGCGGAGCCGCCACCGTCCTTCTGCGGTACGCAAGGTACGCACGAGCTGGTCGGGGTCCACCGGCTTGAGCAGGTAGTCGCATTCCTCCTCGCGCAGCGCACGAATCGCGCTTTCCACGGTTCCGTTGCCGGTCAGGATGACGACCTGCATCTCCCCGGAATAGGCGTGCAGGCGGACGGCCAGATCGATCCCGTCCATGTCGGGCAAGCGGAGGTCCACTACCGCGACCGGCGGGGTCTGCGCCGACTCCTGGGCCAGGGTCAGCGCCTGGCTGCCGCTTTGCGCCGTGAGCGGTGCGAACCCGTGGAGTGGAAGAATGTCTTCCAGCGTCCGGGTCAGGTTCTCGTCGTCGTCAACGACCAGGACGGGAACGTGATCAGTGCCGGTCGACATGGAGCACTTCCAGCAGGCGGTCGATGGGTAGCGGTTTGGTGAACGCGGCGTCGATCAGGCCATCGGGCGCATCCTCCATGGTCCGGTCCAGGTGATCCTTGTGGCCGCTGTAGAGGATGAGCAGGACGGACGGGTCGACCTCGCGGATCGCCAGGATGCCGGCCTTCGGATCGACGTGGTTGAGCCGCAGGTCGAGCAGGACGGCGGTTGGCCGGTCGGACGTCATCCGGGCCACGGCTTCGTCCACGGTGCGCGCCTTGACTGGCGTGAGGCCCTTGGTGGTGAGCAGCTCGCACAGGGTGTCGAGGAACTCTGGCTCGTCGTCGACGACCAGAACGGAGCGGATCTCGTGCCGTGCCCTCTCGAGGAACGCCAACAGCGCCGACAGCTCGACTGGTTTGCGCAGAATCTGCAGCACCCCGGCCCCCTCGGCCTCGGCGATCAGTTCCTGCGCAGCAAAGGCCGTCATCAGGATGATCCGGGTACCCGGCCGGTCTTGCTTGATTGCCTGGAGGGCTTTGACGCCGTTCAGGCGGGGCATCCGGATGTCCATCAGGACGACGTCGACGGATTGCTCGCGTGCCAGGCGGACGGCATCCTCACCATCGAAGGCGCGGGAGGTCGCCCAGCCGTTAATTTCGAGGATATCGCAAAGCGTCTCGACCATTCCGCGGTCGTCGTCGACGACGAGGATCCGTTTGGCAGTCATCCGGCGCTCGGTACGGTCAGAGTAAACGTCGTCCCGCGTCCGAGCGCTGTCTCGAAGGCGAGATCGCCGCCATTGGCGCGGGCCAGGCCGCGCGAGACGGCGAGGCCTAGCCCGATACCCCGGGCCTTGGTGGTGAACAACGGTTCGAAGATGTGTTCGCGATTCTCGTCGCTGATGCCCGGGCCGGTGTCAGCGACCTCGATGACTACGCAGCCTCCGTCGACCCGAGCGCGGATCGTCAGCGTGCCACCGTTTGGCTCCATGGCCTGGACCGCATTGCTGAAGAGATTGATGACGACCTGGCCGATCTGCACGGAGTCGACCAGCATGGTCGCGGCCCCGTCGATCCCCTTCACGACGGTCACGGAGGCCGGAATCGAGACGCGGGTCAGGGCGTCGTCGATGAAGGCGTCCACGGGGACCGCGCTTCGCTGGGGCGGATTGACCCGAGCGTAGTCGAGCAGGTCTGCGACAATCTTCTCCGAGATCCGGATCTGGTTTCGGATGATGCCGAGGTACTCACGCACCTTGGGCGTCGCGTCGCGCTGGGTTGCCTCGAGGTAGTAGACGGCATTGGTCATCACGCCGAGCGGGTTGCGCAATTCGTGCCCGACGCTGCTGGACAGCTGCCCCAGCGTTGCGAGTCGCTCTTTGCGAACCAAGTCCTTCTGTGCCGCTTCCAGCTGGGCCAGCGCGTCGGAGAGCTGCGCGGTACGGGTGCTGACCTGACTTTCGAGGGTTTCGACGCCGGTGCGCACCTGGTCCGTCATCGCGGTGAAGGCGCGCGCCAGGGTCCCGATCTCGTCGCGCCGTGCGACCGGCATCGGGGGTGGCGTAAGGCTGCCGCCCCCGGCAATTGCCTGGGCGGCCCGGGTCAGCGAACCGAGCGGCTCGGTGATGGTGCGGGCAACCCACCAGGCGAGGGCAGCACCCAACCCCGTGACGAGGAGGCCGATGCCGAGAAACCCCTGCGCCAGCGACCGTGCCGGCGTCAGGGCCTGATCGGCGGGCATCTCGATCGCCACCGCCAGCGGCAGCCCGGCAAATGGCTGACTCCCCGCGACCCGGAGCCGTCCCTCCCGATCATACTCCCGACCCTCGCTTGCGGGGGGTGGCCGCTGTACGACGCGCCGCAAGTCGGTCCAGACCGACCCGTCCTGATTTCCGAGCAACAGGACCGCCTCGGGCCCGATCATGTTGGTCAGTTGCGCGATGGCCGTCGCGGCGGCCACAAGACGCGTCGTTTGGACCAGGTGACCGACGGTCGTGTCGCCGGTTCGAACCGGCACGCTGACCTCGAGGAAGACAGTGTCGTGCGCCACGAAAAGCGGGCCAACGGTCGCCGTGTCCGCTCGCCGGTACGGCGGCATCGGTGCGAGGTCACCCGCAGCCGCCACGATGTCGCCGGCCGGGCTCCCCAGGCTGACGGTATTGAGCGGATTGTTTGCCGGTGCCAGGGCACGCAACGTTCCCTCGAGCCCCTCGGACCTCTCGCCGGTTCGGAGCGCCGTCTGCAGCAGGGGATCCGTTGCGGCGGCGGTGAGTCTGCTGCGCGCATCGAGGAACCCGGGGGTGGCCATGGTGACGAACTGCCGGGCTACCGACTGCAGGCGTGCGACCGCAGCTTCCTTGGCGCTGCGACGCACCACCTGGTGGGCGATGATGCCGAACGCCGCAACGACCAGGAGGAGCATCGCCACCATCGCCACGATGAACCGAAGGCGAAGCGAGCCGTACCGGGGCCCGCTCATGCGGGGCCCGTGCCCGTGGTCACGTAGACAGCACCGGCGATGGGCAGGTCGGCCCAGTAGTTGTTGATGCGCGTCACCAACCCCTCGGTCGCCTCCTGCCCTCGAGCAATCAGCAGTTTGCCGTCCGCCGTGCGGACGTCGGTTACGAAGATCATGCCCGGCTGCACCGCGTCGAGTGTGACCTCCCGGACCGGCGGGGCCTCCTGCTGCGGCTGGTGGAGCGCGTGGAGGCGGGCCAGCAGGTCGGGATCGTACCGGTCGATGTGACTGGTGAGGCGGCGCACCGCCTCCTCAGGCTCGACACTCGCTGTGAGCAAATCGTCGAAGGCAAAGGCGAGGGTCAGCAGCCGGGCGCCGAGCGGCGTCTCATCGGTACTCGATCCGGCCGGTCGTCCGATGCCCAGCAGGATGGCGCGCACCGCATCGAGGCGCGGAATGTTGGCAATGATCCGCGCGGCGACGCGGGGGATTTCGGCGACCGCTGCGGTTTCCTCCTGGGTCAGCCCGGCGCCAGTTGAGAGCTTGTCGACCACAGAAGGGGCCAGCGAGATGGTACCGATCTGAGAGACCATGGCGGCGACGTCGACGGCCCACCAGTTGGGAACTTCCAGGTCTCCCGCGATGTCGTGAGCGAGCCGCTTGACTCGACTGGCCCGCCCGAACGCGCCCGGCTGCGAGATGGCCAGGATATCGACCAGCGCGGCGACGCTCCCGTGCAGGGTCCGTTCGAGCAAGACCCGCTCGCCCACCACCAGGTCGTGCTGGATGCAAGCCGCATCGAGCGCACCGATCAATGTCTCGGATGCGCACGGCTTTTCCAGGAACCGGAAGATGCTGCCTTCGTTGACTGCGTCGATTGCTGCGGAGAGATCCGCTTGTCCCGTGAGCAGGATCCGGACGGCGTCCGGCTGCATGGTCCGGATGGTGCGAAGCAGGCTGACACCGTTCATGCCCGGCATGCTGTAGTCGGAAATCACGACCGTGAACTGGCGCTCGGCGGCGAGCGCGATTGCCTGATTGCCGTCGGCCGCGCCGGTGACGTCGAAGCGCCGATGCAGCAGTCTGCTCATCGCTTCCAGCAGCTGCGGGTCATCATCCACGAAGAGGATGGGGGGGCGTCCGCCGATTGTCATGGTGCGAGTACCAGGTCCGCCGCCAGCTCGCGCCAGCGGGGAATGGCATCGCCGAAGCCGCGGGCCGCGAGGGCCGCCTCGTCGAGCTCGGCCGGATGGCGGCGGGCCTCCCGGCCCTCGGAGGTTTGTTCCCGGACCAGCACGTCGGCCGCATGGATAACGATTGCGAGCCCGGCTGGGTCGGGGTCCAGGGCGGGCGCGTGGTGAAACCGCGCCGCGCCGATGATCGACCACGGCAGTCCCCAGAGTCCGAGCGCATACGCGCCCAGGTTGGCGTGCGTGGTGCCGAGCACGGCTTGTTCCGCTTCGTGCATGGGAATGCCGTGGGCGTCGGCATGCTCGACGACTGCGTCGTAGCGATCCGGACCGCGGCTGGCGAGCAGGAGGCGTCCGACATCGTGCAGCAGGCCGGCCGAGAAGGCCGCCTCCATGTCGCCGGGGGCAGGCGCAAGCCGACGGGCCAGCGCACCCACCGCAATTGCATGGGCTTGTTCACGTTTCGGGTCGAACGCAATCGGCAGCGCGAGCTCTTCGATCGAACGGAAGACCCCATGCACCATGGCGAGCGACTGGATCAACCGGCTGCCAAGCAGGCTCACGGCCCACTCGATGCTCATCACTTCACGGCTAGGTCCGAAGAACGAGGAGTTGACCAGCTGCAGCACTTTGGCCGCGAGAGAGGCATCGCGCTCGACCACGGCCGCAACGTCCGTGACCGTCACTTCGTCCTGGGACAGGAGTTCAGTGAGCAGCCGGTACACGGCAGGAACGGTCGGGAGCGTCTCGGCACTGCCGACGATTGCCTCCTGGATCGGATCGGTGATCAGGTCGCGCAGCAGGCAGGCACGGTCCAGCACCGCCTGGAGCGCCGCCGCCTCGCAGGGTTTGGCGATGAACTGGTGTGCCACCCGGGTGGCCATCAGCGCGTTCCGGGCATCGGTCTGACCGGTCAGAACGAGGCGGACAGTGCCAGGCCACTGCTCGGCAATTGCGCCAAGGAAGGTGGCGCCGTCCATTTCGGGCATCCGCATGTCGCTGACCACGATGTCGAACGGTGTGCGGTTGCACTCGAGGAGCGCATCGGTCGGGCTGCTGATGAAGACTGCCTCCCATTCGTCTCGTCTGCTGCGCAGCACTCGGCGCATGCCTTCGAGGATACGGGGTTCGTCGTCGACGAAGAGGATCCGCCTCATGATGCCTCCGACGGCGTCCACGCTCTCGGGAGGCGCAGGTAGAAGGTCGTTCCGCAACCGAGCACCGTGTCGAAGCGGACCGAGCCGCCGTGCTTCTTGACGACGACATCGTGGACCAGCGGGAGACCCTGCCCGGTGCCCCGGCCGACTTTCTTGGTGGTAAAGAACAGGTCGAAGATTCGCGGCTTGATGGCGTCGGGAATGCCAGGGCCGGTGTCGCTGACCGAGATCTCGACGTCCGAGTCGACCACCCGAGTCCGGACCGTGATCCGGCCCCGCTCGTCGCCGGTGCCATTAGGTCGCGCGTCGGCCACGGCGTGGGCGGCGTTGATGACGAGGTTCAGCACTGCCTGTTGTACCTCGCTCCGGAGGCAGGCAACCGGCGGCAGCTCCGGGTCGAGGTCGGTATCCATGGTGGCGACATACTTCCACTCGTTGCGCGACAGGGCAAGCGTGGCGGTGATGAGTTCGTTCAGGTCGGTGGCCTCCCGTTCGCCGGATCCCGGATGGGCAAAACTCTTCACGCCGCTCACGATCTCGCCGACCCGGCGCACCCCGTCTCGCGCCTGCTGGATCGCACGAGGAATCTCAGCGGTGAGGAAGGGGAGGTCGATCGCGTCGCTGATTCGCCGCAGGCGCTCGGCCTCCGCCGGATCGATTCCGGCGCGCTCGAGCACATCCGTCTGCTCGTTCACGAACGCCATCAGGCGGCGGAATCCCTCCGCCAGAAAGCGGAGGTTGTCGCCGGCGTACTGCGTCGGGGTATTGATCTCGTGGGCAATGCCGGCAGCAAGGTGGCCGATGGCTTCGACCCGATGAGACTGGGTCAGCTGATGCTCCAGCAGACGCTGGTCGGTAATGTCACGAAAGACGCCGACGGACCGGACTTCGGCGCCCGCCTCGTCGTGGATGAGCCGCCCCCAGATGGCGACCCAGCGGATCTCGCCCCCGGGCCGGACTGCCCGGACGTCGAGGGAAAACGGCTTGCCCGAGCGACGAGCGGCGTCAATCGTGTCCAGGAAACGCTTCCGGTCATCGGCGTGGATCAACTCGGCAGCCTGATGGAGGTCGGTGACCTCGCCATGCCCCGCAAGGAGATCAGCCGCATGTCCCCCCCAGAGCAGTCGGTCCACTCCCGTGAGGCGATACCACATGCCGAGCTGCGCAGCTTCCATCGCCGCACGGAGGAGTTCCTCGTGCGCGATGGCCGTCGCGGTGTCAGGGACGGCCGCAGCCGGCGCTGAAGTCTTCTGATGTGCAAGGGCCGTATCGGCCACGATCATACCTCGCTCGATTCCGGGTGCGGCGCGGATCGGAGCCCGCCGGACCCGGCGGGATCGGTATTAGTATCGGCTCGGTCAGGACAAGATTGAGCGTGACCCGGTCGCAACACGCGACACGGGGGCGGAAGCCTCGATTCGGCAGGCAAAAGCTTCATAGCGACCGCGGTTTGCCTCGAACGGGTAATGTCATACTTGATGCGCAGAGACTGCCTGCGATCTCGCCGCAATGTACGACAACGAGCAGGGGAGTCAACGGGCCCGTGCGCGAAAACGATCCCTTTGAGGGTGATGCGTTCGTGCAATAGGGCCGAATGGCCCTAGTCGAACGGTACAGGTTGGGTTAGAGCAGGGCCCCCGAGTCGGCGCCGTCTGCTCGCTGATGAACGCGGCGAGGTGGAGAACAGCTTTCCTCGAGGAAGCGCAGGTTGTCGCCGCCCTACTGCGTCGGGGTGTTGATCTCATGAGCGATCCCGGCTGCGACGTGACCGATGGCCTCGACCCGGTTGGTGTGAGCCAGCTGCTGCTCGAGCAGCCGCTGGTCGGTGACGTCGCGAAAGACGTCAACCGACCGGACCGCAACGCCTGCGTCGTCACGGAAATGGCGACCCCAGATTGCATCCCAGTGTACCTCACCGCCCGGTCGGACGATGCGAATGTCGAGCGAGAGCGGTCGTCCGGAGAGGCGCGATGCATCGATCGTGGTGAGAGCCGGTTCCGATCATCGACGTGGATCGTCTCGGCGACCTGATCCAGGTCAGTAATCGCCTCATGACCGGCGAGCAGCTCCGTCGCGTGCCCTCCCCAGTGCATCCGGTTATCGGGAATGTAACGCAACCACCGTCCCCATTTGCGCGGCTTCCATCACCGCGTCGAGGAGCTCCTCAATGAGATGGTATCGGCTCGGCCAGGCCGAGATTCGAGGGCGCCTCCCGAGGCCGGCGCCCTCAGCGCGGGATGGGACGGTTTGACGACAGCGAGCCTCCCGGGACGCTCGACACGCGTGGGTCCGCGTCGAGCCGAAGGCTGTACCCGACGCCTCGGACCGTTTCGATGTGCGGGTTGGCAACGATGCTCCTGAGCTTTCGGCGCAACTTGCTGACCTGAACGTCGACGACATTGCTTCCCGGATCGCCCTGCTGCTGCCAGACCTGCTCGATCAGGCGGCTCCGGCGAATCACATGACCAGGATGAAGCATGAAGTACTCCAGCATCCTGAACTCGAGCGGGGTCAAGGACAGTTCGAGGCCGTGTGCGGTGACGCGATGGCGCAAGCGATCGACCTTCAGCGGTCCGAGCAGCAGCGTGTCGAGTCGATCGGAGCTGTGGCGCCGCTGCAAGGCGCGCACCCGCGCCAGCAGCTCGTCAATCCGAAACGGCTTGGTCAGGTAGTCGTCCGCTCCGGCTTCGAGCCCCGCCACAATCGCTTCGTGTGCATCCGGCGGCGCAAACAGGAGAATTGGAGCGGTGCAGCCCTCGCGGCGCAATCCTCGGATGGCGTCGACCCCGGTGCCGTGCTCGAGGTCGGCGTCGATCATCACGACATCATAATCCGCCTGCTCTACCAGGCTGGTGATGTCGCGGTGGCTCCGGGCAACGTCGACGATGTACCCGCCGTCGCTCAACTCATGGGTGAGCCCCGCCATCATGGGCAGGTTCGATTCAGCGAGGAGCAGCTTCATGATAACGGCCTTTCGCCTCGAGTGAATCGTGCGTGGCTCGATGCGCAGGGCACTTGGCGAGGGTGAATCGGAATGTACGAAAACCGTCATGGGTGTCAACCGTTTAGGCGCGATGATGAACCACGAAATCGGTGATGCGTTCCTGCAATAGGGCCGAATGGCCCTATTGCGCTTCAATGCGTGGTTAGAAGCCGTGCCCATCGGGACCCTTCATTCGAGCTCCGCGAGTCGGCGTGCGACGTCGGCCAGGTCGTGCGACGCGCTCAAACGCGCGAAGACGGATCCGGCGGCTTCATAGCTCGCTTTCGCTTCGGCCAGTCGACTCGTCGCTGCGAGCAGATCTCCCAGTTCGCGTCGTGCCTCGCCATCGGTGAGCGGTGTCTGACTCCGGTCAGCCATTGTGACCGCGGCCTTGAGGAACGACTCGGCCGCCTGATAGCGATTGAGCGAGGCATTGATACGGCCGAGGATCCGACAGGCGCCAGCCATGTCGACGAGCGTGCCGGTCTGCAAGAACACGGCATACGCCCCGGTCGCATCGTCCAGCGCGCGATCGAGAGCCCCCTCCGCGTGGAGCAGCTCCGCACGATTGAGCCGACAGAGGCCCGCCAATCGTCCGTCACCCGCACGCTCCGCAGCTGCCAGGCCTTCGCCGAAATGGTGATGGGCCACGTCCGCCTTGCCCCGGTCCGAGGCAATCATCGCCAGGTTGTGATGCACCATGGCCAATCCCGCCGTGTCTCTGTGGCGGGCCAGACAGCTCAGGGCCTTGCTGTAATGGCCCTCGGCCTCATCCCAACGGCCCTGAATGCTGGCGACGATGCCGAGGTTCTGCTCGATCCTGCCGGCGAGATCATCGGGAATCCCCTCGATGGCCAGAGCCCCCAGAAAGGTCTCGCTGGCATGCTCGAGGTCGCCCATCTCGAGTTGGATGCAGCCGATGGTGTTGCTGGTTTCGACCTGCAGGCGAGCGCGGTTGGTGCGGAAGGCGCACTCCCGACTCCGCTCTGCCAGGCTGCGGGCCTCCCCCGGATACCCGGCTCGGAAGCGGAGCTCGGCGAGTCGGCGCAGGGCGTCCGCCCCCACAGCGTGGTCGCCGTCCTGATGCGCCCTAGCCGCCGCACGGCCAAACTGCTCGGCTGCGCGCTCGAACCGGCCGCCGGCGACGAGCTTGAGGCCTTCGTCCACCATGACGGAGGCAGGCTCGGCTTTCCACGGTGCCGCAGCAGCAGGTTCGGTCGGGTCGATTCGGTCAATCATGGTCGCTCGCTCGTGCGCACTGTTCCGGAACCGCCGGGCGTCAGGCGTCGAGAGCCACTCGGGCAATGCGGGTGCCGACCTCGCCCTTCACCTGTCATCTGACGGAGATCGAGGGGCGACTAGGGCCATTCGGCCCTATCGAAACGCGAAATGAACTGCGCTACATGAACGAAACATGAAGCTGCTGTCATAGATGAAGAAATGATGATGCAGGCGTAACGAAGAAGTGCGAGTGCGGTTGTCGCGAATTGCTGGCGCGGCGTGCAATCTTCGCGCTGCGTCGGGCCACCCGATCAAGACCCGCGAGATGAAGCCGGTGCTCGCTGCGCATTCGAGGGGGGATGCCCTGGCAACGCTGGGCCTTTTGTGCGCGTCGATCGGAGCCGCGCGGCTCTGGCACACCGGTTGCGCGTACGGTTCGTGATGCGCTGCCCGCGCTGACGCGGACGGGGCGGTGGCCGCACCTCCGCTGCCGAGCGATCGGGACGGTGTGATTCCGGACAATCTCAGGAGGTACTCGTGCAGCTGAAACGATGGATCGGGCTGATCACCCTTGTCATGACCGTCAGCGGCGCGGACCGCATCATGGCCCAGAACTCCGCCGTTGCGAACGTCACAGCCAGCGTCCAGCAGCCGATCACGGTGACTGCGACGGCCGATCTCGATTTCGGGCTGGTGTTTCCTGGGCTGGACCGAACCGTGGCCGTGACCGACGCTGGTGCCGCACGGTTCACGGTCCAAGGGCAGGCCAGCGCGAACATCAATCTCACATTCGCCCTGCCGGCCAACATCACGAGCGGAGCGAACAATCTGCCGATCGCAAGCTGGCAGGGACGGCACAACACGGCCAACTCGGCGGCGTCTGGTACTGACTTTACCCCGGCGCCTGCCGCGACCTCGGCCTCGATTCCGGTGGGCGGGTTCCTCTATGTGTTCGTTGGCGCAACCGCTCAGCCGGCGGTGTCGCAGGCCGCGGGGACGTACTCGGGAACCATGACGATGACCGTCGTGTACTTCTGACCGATGCGGCGTATCGGTGTCGCCACTCTGATTGCCAGCGCGTTGCCGGCGACGCTCGCCGCGCAGGCCGTGCTGATCGCACCGCAGGCGGTGGTGGTCGATCGCGGTCAGCGCGCCGGGACCTTCACGGTCGTCAACATCGGTGAGGATCGGGTTGAAGTCGATCTGTCGACTCTGTATGGCGTGCCGGTAACCGATTCCGCCGGAAACCTCCTGCTCGATACCAAAACGCCAATCACCGACTCCACCCCGTCCGCGGCAGACTGGATCGAGATGTTTCCCCGTCGTTTCGCCCTGGAGCCTGGGGCGCGGCGTACGGTGCGCCTCCTGGTACGCCCGCCGGACGGCGTGCCCGAGCGGGAGTACTGGGCCCGGCTGGTCGTGGCCTCGCGGGCCACGCCTCGGGTGGCACCGGTTGCCGCTGTCGAGGCCGTCAACGTGGCGATCACGCTGGAGGTACGGAGTGTCTTTCCGTTTCTCTTTCGGAAGGGCACCGTGGCGACCGCACTCGAACTTGGAGAGCCCACAGCGGTCCGCGGGGCCGACTCGATCACGGTGCGTGTGCCGCTCACCCGTCGAGGCAACGCTGCCTGGGTCGGGACCTTGCGGGCCACGGTTGAAGATCGAAGCGGTCGTGTCGTCCGTGAGACAGAACTGCCTCTGGGAGTGTACCACACGCTCCATCCGCGTCTCGTGCTGCCAGCCGCCGATCTGCCTGATCAGGACTACCTGATCCGGATCGAGGCAGTCGGGCGGCGCAATGATCTTCCGACGTCGTTCGTCCTGCCGACGGCGCCGGTCAGGCGCGTCGTGGAACTGCGACGATGACGGTGCCGGCGAGGACGCGTCGCGGGTGCCTCGCCGCAGCCTTGGCGTTGGCCACGTCGGGCCCCCTCGATGCGCAGGTGACCCAGCGAGCCAATCTCGAGTTTGGTTCGATCATCTCGGGTACGACGACCAGCGTCGGGCCGGCTGAGACGGGTGCCGCCAGCTGGCGGATCCATTTCACGCTGCTGGCCCTGGTCCCGTCGTTCGACCTCACGCTGCCTGCCAGTCTCAGTCGGGTCGGCGGCGGTGCCACCATGCCGATTTCGTTCTGTGCCACCTGCGGCCTTTATCGTGCGAACAACACCACGCCGGGTGGCACGACCTTCAATCCCAACGGATCGGTCTCGCTCGGCCTCATCTCTCTTGGCACCAACATCTATGTCTGGCTCGGTGGCTCAGTCTCGCCCCCGCTCAGCCAGATGGCCGGCAGCTATACGGGTACGATGGTCCTCACCGTGTACGGCGTCACGCTCTAGCGGGAACCCGAATGGGGATGCCTGGTCGGTACGCAGCGTGGCGGCGGGTGGCCCCATTCGTTCTGTGTCTGGCGTGTCGGCCCGCGGGTCCGATCCCGTTGCCGGCCCCTGTGCTTGGAGCGGTCGAGGCCGCCCCGCCTGGTGACCCTGTCCTGGTCGAAGTTCGCCTCGGCACCGTGGCCGCCACGACGATCGAGGCGCGACAGGTCCGAGATACACTGTACCTTCCGATTGCCCCGGTATTCCAGCTCCTCGAAGTGCCTCGTCCGCCCGACGGCTATCGCTCGCTCGACGAACTGGGCCGGGTCCTCAAGACCGTGCTGATCTACGACGAGTCGCAGGCGCTGGTGCGGGTGGCACCATCTGCCGACCTGCCCGTCGTACGACGCATCCTTCGCGCCGCCGCCCGGGAACGATTGCGTGACTCGGCCAGCATTCCGCCGGCGGCGTTCGCAACCGAGCGTTCCGGGTGGAGCGGTGTCGCGATGGACTACGACGTTCACACCACGGGCCGCACCCCGCTTGACCATACGACCTATCGAGTCGGCCTGGCCAGCGCACTGCTGGGTGGGGTGGCCGTCAGTCGGTTACGCGGCATCAGCGGAAGTGACGGATCAGTCGACCTCGAGTGGCACCGGACCTGGCCCCAGAGTCGCTGGCTGACCGGTCTCCGGGTCGGGGATGTGGCGACCCAAAGCGTGCGGACCGAGCGGGTGCGCGGCTTCTCGCTGACGAACCGCCCACCCTTCCGGCCGCTGCTGCTCGAGGCACTGCCGTTTTCCGGGACCCTGCCGCCGGGTTGGAGCGTCGATGCCTACCGCTCCGGCCGCCTGATCGGCTTTGATTCAGCCGGATCCGGCGGCCGCTATCGCATCATGGTGCCGGTGCACTATGGCGAGAATCCGATCGACCTCGTCGCCTACGGACCCAACGGCGAAATTCGGGAGCTCAACCAGAGCTTCCGCGCCGTGCCCATGCTGCTCCGGAGCGGAGCGACCGAGTACAGTATGGCGGTAGGGGCGTGCCGTGAGATGCCCTGCCGTTGGCTGGGCAACGCGGATCTTGCCGTTGGCGTAACCTCGCGGCTGTCCGCTCGTGCCGGCCTCACGATCCGGGCGGATGATACAGCCATGGCATGGCGCCCCTACGGGACCCTGACCGCTGCGCCATTCAACGCGCTTGGCTTCGACCTCGAGCATCTGACGGGTCTGGTCACCCGAGCGGCCGCCCGGTATGAGCCGAGTCTGCATCGCGCGCTTACGCTTGACCTGCTGGACTACGCCGGAGGTACCGGCGTCCGCCGCGAGTGGCGACTTCACGGGCGGATCGGCTCGCGAGGGCGCGGCACGGTCGGGGCCGAAGGCATGGTCAGTCGCGCCCTGGGTGATTCCGGAGCGACAACTACGGTCCGGGCGGCTCTGGCGATGCCGCTATCACAGGTTCACGTGCGGCCATTCGTTCGGCTGAGTTGGGGCTCGCTCGGTGGGGAGCAATCGGCCTTCGGTCTCGAGGGAACGATCCTGCCCGCTGCGGGGTGGCCGGCGCTGCTGCGCCGGCTCTGGCTCCGCGCCGAGGCCGAGTCAAACATGGACGGGCAACTTCGCCGGTCGAGTCTCGCGGCCATGACCGGGCTCGGCTCCCTCGGGCGCCTGGAATCGATGGTGATCTGGGAGCGGGGCCGCAACGGCCCGGCCTTTTCGCTCGGGCTGGTGACCCAGCTGTCCCAGCTGCGCTATGCGGTGCGCGGTATTGCCGATCCGGGAAGCTCGGGCCGGATGGATCAGGTTGCCGGTGGGTCGGCTGTCTGGGACCGGAAGGGAGGGCGAGTCATGTGGTCGGCGGAGCCGGCGATCGATCGGGCCGGCGTGGCGGGTGTTGTCTTCCTCGATCTCGACGGCAACGGTACCCGGAGCGCGGACGAGCCGCTGCTGCCCGACACCCGACTGTTCACGGCGGGCCGAGCGCTGGTCACCGATCGTTCCGGGCGGTTTGAATTGTGGGGCGTCCAGCCCTTCGAGCCGATTCATCTGACCGTCGACAGCGCGAGCCTGGCCGACCCTCAGTGGATTCCCGATCGTGCCCGGCTGGCGGTCGTGCCGCGGCCGGGTGAGATCGTCAGCGTCGAGATCCCGATTGTGGCTGGTGCCATCCTCGAAGGGCGACTCGAGTGGAGCGGGGAGGCAGGCACACTGGTGGGCCGGATCGGGATGCAACTCGAACACGAGGCGTCGGGTCAGCGAATGCGGATCGAACCCTTCTCGGATGGCTCCTTCTATCAGATGGGACTTCGGCCCGGCCGCTATCGCCTTTCAATCGAAGGCGCGGTCGCTGCAGCCCTCGGTGTGATGGCGGATCCGGTAACGTTTGAGCTGGCAGCCGGAGCAGGAACTGACACCCGGTCAGTGGGGCAGGTTGTCCTGGCGCTGCGACCCCGGGAGGACGCAGTAGCCGCGCAGCGCTGAGGCGCTTGCTGCGGACCCGTCACCGCCGTCATACCCGTCCGCCGAGGACGCGGAGCGCGTTGACAATGACGGCGACGTCGATCGCCTCCTGCAGTAGCGCACCGACTGTTGGCGTGATCTGACCTGCCGCCGCAAACCCCATCGCCACCAGCGACAGGCCAAGCCCGACACCGATACTCTGTCGGGTGATCCGCATGGTGCGCCGGGCAATGGCAACCGCCTCCGGGATCCGCCGCAGGTCGTCGGTCAGCAGCACGACGTCGGCGGCCTCGGCGCTCAGTCCCCGTGTCTCTGTCGCGATCGCCAGGCCGACATGCGCAGCAGCAAGGGCCGGCGCATCGTTGGCTCCGTCGCCCACCATCAGGACCCGGTGCCCGTCGCGTTCGAGGGCAACGATGCGAGACAGCTTGTCCTGGGGCAGCAGGTCACCCTCCGCTTCGCGGATTCCCAGTTCCCCAGCAACGGCTGTGGCGTTGGCGGTACGGTCGCCCGAGAGGAGAACGGTGCGCCGAACACCGGCGGCCCCCAGGGCGTGGACCGCGGTTCGCGCCTCGGACCTGATCCGGTCGGCATAGTGGACCAGGCCGGCGGCCCGGCCATCGATCACGACATAGGCCTGAAGGCCCGGATCCCCGTCGTAGGCGAGGAACGCCGCCGCCGCCTCCGGTTCGCGGGTCCGAATCAGCTTTTGCGCACCAACCGTAATCGTCCGACCCTCGACCCGCCCTGTTACGCCGCCCCCCGGCGCGTCCACGACGTCGGTTGCTTCCGGCAGCGCGCCGTGCTCCCGGATCGCGGCGGCGCTCAGTGAGCGCGCCAGCAGATGTCCCGATCCCTGCTCGACCGCGCCGGCCAGTCGGAGCAGCGTCGAAGCGGTGAATGGCGGCAGCGCCGTGATCCGGTCGACTTCAGGCTTTCCCGCGGTCAGGGTGCCGGTTTTGTCGAAGACGGCTGTGTCCACTGAGGCGAGCCGCTCGAGTGCCACCCCGTTGCGAACAATGATCTGCCGCCGGGCCGAGCGGTTGATACCGCCCAGCATGGCAACCGGCGCGGCCAGGATCAGCGGGCAGGGCGTGGCAACGACGAGCACCGCAAGCACCCGAACCGGGTCGCCCGACAGGGCGTAGGCGGCCACGCATACCAGGAGCGTTACCGGTGTAAACCAGACCGCCGCGCGATCGGCAAGGCGCTGGATCGGCGCCTTGCTTGCTTCCGCGGTGCGCACCAGCTCGACGATCCGGTGGTAGTGGCTGGCGTCGGCTGGGGCGGTGACCTCGATGGTGACCGGGCTTTCACGGGCAATCGACCCGCTCAGCACGGTCATTCCCGGCTGCGCGTCGACTGGGGCGGCTTCGCCGGTGATGGTGGAGACGTCGAAGCTGCCGGCTCCCTGGCGCACCGTACCATTGCAGGGCACCATCTCGCCCGGCCGCACCAGGAGCACGTCGCCCACCCTGACGGCGCCGACGGGTCGGTCCTCGAGCGTTCCGTCCAGGAAGACATGGGCGGTCCGGGGCGCCATCGCCTCGAGTGTCGCAACGGCCTTCGATGCGCGCCGAGCAGCGCCGGCCTCGAGCGCCTCGCCTCCGGTCTGCATGATTACGATGACCAGGCCGGCGACCGGTTCCGCCAGGACTACGGCGGCGATCAGGGCCAGCGAGGCAACCAGGTCGGCTGCGAACCGGCCGCGGAGGGCCCCGCGGAGCGTACCGAGCACGATCGGCGCGCCAAGCCCGATCAGGCCGATGGTCCAGATCTGATGTCGGACGGTGACGTCGGCGCCGAGGGCGGTTGCCAGGATCCCGGCGACGAGGAAGAGTGCTGCCGCCGCCGGGTGCGCCGCCGATCGTGCGAAGCTGCCTAGTGTCACTCCTCAGCCGTGCGAAGACTGAAGCCGACACCGCGAACCGTCACGATCTGCGGGTCGCTGGCATGTTTGAGAAGTTTGCGCCGGAGGTTGCCGACGTGCACGTCGACCACGTTGCTCTCCGGGTCGAAATGCATATCCCAGACCTTCTCCAGCAGGGTGGTGCGCCGGACAACCTCGGCGGGATGCAGCATAAAGTACTCGAAAAGCTGAAACTCTTTGGCGGTCAGATCGATCCGCTTGCCCTCGACACTGGCCTGGTGCTTGATGCGGTCGATCTCGAACGGCCCGACTCGGATCACATCCAGCCGCTCGGCGCCTCCTCGGCGGTGCAGCGCCCGAATCCGGGCGAGCAGTTCATCGAACTGAAACGGCTTGGTCAGATAGTCGTCCGCTCCGGCATCGAGACCTCGGACGACATCTTCGCCCGCGTCTCGAGAGGTGAGCATCATGATCGGGGTGGTGCGTCCTTCGCGGCGCAGTTCCAGGGCCACCTGAAAGCCGTTCTTCTTCGGCAACATTACGTCGAGCAGAATGACGTCGTAGTCGTAGACGTGCGCGAGCATGGTGGCTTCGTCGCCATCGGGAGCCACATCGACGACGTAGCCCTCCTCCTTGAGCCCTTGTTCGATGAATCCGGCCACTTTCCGATCGTCTTCGACGAGGAGGATTTTCATGGGTACGCGTCGATGTTGCTGGTGGAGTTCGAGGGTCTAAGGGTGCGTGCCGGGTACGCCCGGCAACCGCAGGACAAACCGGCCGCCGCTTTGCGGTATGGCCCAGAGGTCGCCGCCGAGCAGCCGTGCCAGCCGGCGCGACAGCGCCAGGCCGACTCCATGGCCGGGGTCGGAGCCGTCCATCGCGCCCGCACGGTAATAGATATCAAAGATATGCTCCGTCTGGTCGGCCGGCACGCCAGGGCCCTGGTCCAACACTTCGAACTCGACGACACTGCCACTGATCGCCGCGGTTACCGTCACGCGGGTGCCATTCGGTGCGTAGCGGACGGCGTTGCTGAGCACGTTGACGAAGATCTGTTCGACGCGGTGGGCATCGGTGCGGCACAGCACCGCGGTGCCCGGGTCGAGACCGACGAGTGAAACCTGCCGCTCGTCGGCAACCGGGGTCACTCGCTGCAGGGCCGAGCGCACCAGGGCGGCACAGTCGACATCCCGGATGATCGGCTTGAGACGATCCTCATCGAGCCGGTTGAGATCGAGCAGGTCATTGATCAGCGCAACCGCGTGTTCCGCGGCCTCGAGAATTTCGATCGATCCGCGCGGAACGGCCGCGGGATCCTTCTTCCTCACCATCAGCTCGGCCCATCCGTACACCGCAGCGAGAGCATTGCGCAGCTCGTGATTGATCATCGCGAAGAAGCGCTCGCGGCTCCTATGCAGTTGCTGCACTTCTTCGAGGAGCCGGATGGTCCGCTCATGCAGCTGGGCGTTCTCGACGGCGGAGGCCACGATCGAGGCCAGCAACAGGGCAATGTGGACGTCCTCGTCGCTGAATTCGGCGGCGCCCTGCTTTTCCGTCAGGTATAGGTCGCCGACGATGCCGGCTCGGCCGACGATCGGTACTCCCAGGAACGAGTGCATCGGCGGATGGTTGGGCGGGAAGCCGACTGCGGCAGGATGACGTTGCAGGTCGGGCAGGCGAATCACCTGGCCCTCGCGGATTACCAGACCGAGGACACCGTGACCGATGGGGGGCGTTCCGATTCGGGCGCGTTCGTCGTCGGTGAGCCCGGCCGTCGTGAACGATTTGAGAGTACGGTGGTCCGGGTTAAGCAGGCCAACCGCCGCGTACTTGGCCTCGAGCAGGCTGCGCGCCAGCTCCGCGATCCGGGGCAGCGCGGTCTCGAGGCTGAGCTCACCCACCAGCTCCGGCGTGGCCCGGACCAGCTGCTCGATACGATCGCTGGGGTCGTTGCTTGGAGCCATGGCTTCTATCATAAGTTATCGGCGGCCGTCTCGACAGACGGAACCACCCCAGGCAACTTCGAATGGGCCAGCCCTCGTTCTGCATTCATGAATTCTTCACGGTTCGGCGTCTACCTTGGCCTTCGACCGCACGGCGAGGAGCAGGTGCTCGGAGACAGAATCCTGGTGGCCAGCGATGATTCGGAGGAGGGTCGCTATGCGACCGAGGTGGCCTCACGGCTCCGAGGGGAGCATGCCGCGCCCCTGGCCATCCTGCGCGTCGACCAGTTCGCTCCCTCGGCTGCGCCAGGGGGGTCGAGCCCGGGCGCGTTGGCGGGCTGGCTCGAACGACAACCCCGAAGCGCGACGTCGTGGATTGCACAGGGCGTTCCGGGTATCGAGATCAGCCGCTTCGGGGATCGGCACCGGGCTTCATTGATTGTGCTGGGCCGTCGCGATCGAGCCGGCCGGCAACCTGCGTCCCTCGGTGAGACCGCGGATGCCGTGGTACGGCGGGCCGGCATTCCGGTCCTCTCGGTCCCGAAGGGGAGCTGGCCCTTCCGTCGTGGCCTGGTGGCGCTCGACGAGACACCGCGTTCGCACCAGGTGCTCGATCTGGCCCTCCGCTGGAGCCGGGAAATCGACCTCCCCCTCGTCGGCGTCACGGTGACGCAGAACGGTGCCGGCGCGACCCGGCGGTCCGTCGCGGTGGCGGCCTCCGCGGCAGGCATGGCCGGCACGCCACCCGCCATCCAAGTCTCACTGCGTACCGGCAGTCCTGCCGTCGAGATTCTGGAGGAAGTCTGCGCGGCCGAGGCAGGTGTGCTCGTCATCGGCTATCGTCGGGGAGGGCCGCCCAAGGTCGTGGAACCGACCGAAACGGCACGCAGTCTTTTGCTGGCCGCACCGTGTGCGGTACTCACGGTGCCATTGTAGCAGCTCGCGCGGAGCTGCCCGATCCTTCGCCTGGAGGGCATCGTCACATGGTACGCAACGTTGGCACGATCGATCGCGGCTTACGGCTGGTCATCGGGATCCTGATTCTCGGGCTCTACGGTGCTCTCGAACCGCCCTGGCGCTACGTTACGCTGTTGGGCCTGATCCCCATCGGAACGGCCCTGACCGGCAATTGCCCGATGTATACGTTGTTTCGCATCAACACCTGTCGAACCGGCGGTTCCTCTGGTCCTTCCCAGTGACCTGAACGCGTCGGCCAGGAAAAGGGGGAGATGATGACGATGAAATCGGTGGTCGTGGCGCTCGATGGCTCGCTGTTCGCTGAAGCGGCGCTGCCCGTGGCGGCGCGCCTGGCACGCGAGGCGAAGGCAGGCCTTACTCTGCTCAGGGTTCACGAACAGGCGACCACGCTCACCCCGATCGAGGGGGCGCCGATGGTTGGCGTGCCGGATGAGGAGCAGGCTCGAGCCGAAGACCGGGCGTACCTGTCCTCTGTGGCGCGTTCGCTGGGCACGGTGGGCGGGTCGGACGTGAGCTATCGCCTGATCGACGGTGTGGCGGGTGAGGCGCTGGTGCGCGAACTCGATCGAATCCGCCCCGACGTTTTCGTGATGTCGACTCACGGGCGGGGGGCCTTGGCCCGTGCCTGGCTCGGCAGCGTCGCGGATTACGTGATTCGGCGGACGTCCACGCCTGTGCTTCTGATTCGGCCCAAGGACGGCAAGCCGGTGCTTCCCGAGCAGGCCCCCTTCGACCGTTGTTTGGTGCCACTCGATCAGTCCGAAGGTTCCGAGGCGATTCTGACGCCGCTGATTCCATTCGCCCTGGTAACCCAGGCTCATCTCACTCTGCTTCACGTCAATGAGCCCGCCGTCGGTGTGGTCGGTTCGATGCCACCGTACCCGATCGTGTTCTCCGATGAGGAAATTACGGCACGGCGGCAGGCGTCCGAGCGATACTTGGAGGGTGTGGCCGAGCGACTTCGGGGGGAGGGGCTTCGGGTCAGTACCAAGACCATTATCGGTACCTCGGCGGTCCCGAGCATCCTGGATGAAATCAGGGCCGAAGGCTACGACTTCGTGGCCATGACTACCCAGGGCGCCACCGGTTTCCGCCGACTGCTTCTCGGGAGCGTCGCTGGCGAGATCATTCGAGGCGCCGGCGTGCCGGTGCTGGTCGTGCGTCCGGAGGACAAAGGCTGACTCATTGCAGCACGCAGGGGCCGAGGGGTGCCGTGGCAGCAGCAACGGCACCCCTTTGCCATTTTGACGATCGAGCCGGTCGCCCCTAAGCTTTGGGCATCATGGACCTTACTGCAATTGACTGGCTTGCCGATCTGCTCGGGACTGAGCGGGGCCATATGGTCCGCAAGGTCCTGCAACTCGCGGTGCTGCTGCTGCTCGGCTGGGCCGGCTCCGGCCTGGTGCGCCTGGTGGCCCGTCGGATCGAGCTCGCGGCCGACGATGGCGACCCAACCGTGCTGTCAGCCGGGGAGAAGCGCGGGCAGACCATTGCCCAGCTGGTCCGCAGTGTCGGGCGAGCGGTCATCATCCTGGCCGTCTTCTTGTCGAGCCTCAACCTCTTTATCGATATCCGACCCCTCCTGGCGGGCGTCGGGATTCTCAGCCTTGCGGTGTCGTTCGGTGCGCAGAGCCTCGTCAAGGATCTGATCTCCGGCTTCTTCATCCTGCTCGAGAATCAGTTCGTCGTCGGCGACGGAGTGCGCATCGGCGAGCACAGCGGCACCGTCGAGCAGGTCTCGCTGCGGGCCGTTCGGATCCGAGATTTGCACGGAGCCCTCCATATCATTCCGAATGGTTCGATTCCCTGGGTCGTCAACACCAGCCGAGGCTGGTCACGAGCCGTGGTCGACGTCCCGGTCAGCTATGGCACCGACGTCGATCACGCCTTGGCGGTGGTCCGGGACGAGCTGGTCAAGTTTCAGGTTGATCCGGCTTGGAAGGCCCGCTTTGATGGCGGTTCGGAGGTGGTGGGCATCGATCGTTTTGGCGACAATGGCGTCGTGATTCGCACGCTGATTCGAACGATTCCGGGGCAGCAGGGGCCGGCCTTCCGCGAGTTCTCGCGCCGTCTCAAACTGCGGCTGGACGCCGAGGGCATTCAGATTCCGGCCGCGCAGCGGACCATCCTGATGCAGCCGCCACCCCCTCCGGGAAACCCGCCGCCGAGTCACGCCGCCCCGCTCGGCGAGGGGTAAGCCCGCCTCGGCAGCGGCGGCCTGTTCCTCTTCGGCATGGATTGCTAGCTTCCCGCCTCGCGTTGCGGCTGGGATTCGGGCCAAGGCGGAGGAACAGACGTGGGGCTGTCACTTTTCAATACGTTGACTCGTCGAATCGAGCCGTTCGTGCCAGGGGCGCCACCTCGGGTCACGCTCTATTCCTGCGGGCCTACCGTCTATAACTACGCTCACATCGGGAACTTCCGGACCTTTCTGTTCGTCGACCTGCTCAGGCGCTGGCTCGAGGCCAGCGGGTACCAGGTCTTTCACATCATGAATCTCACCGATGTGGACGACAAGATCATCCGAGTGGCCGGCGAACAGGGGGTGGGCATCGATCAACTGGTCGCCCCCTATGTGACGGCCTTTTATGAGGACCGGGACTACCTGCGCATCGTTCCGGCCCATGCCTACCCGCGCGCGACGGCCTTCGTGCCGTCGATGATCCGGCTGGTGTCCGGTCTGCTGCGCAACGGGACGGCCTATCGAGGGGAGGATGGGTCGGTCTATTTCGGGATCGACCGCTTTCCGGCATACGGTCGGCTGTCGCAGCTCGACCGCCGCGAGTTGAAGACCGGGGCGAGCGGTCGGATTACCTCCGACGAGTACACCAAGGACAACGCCCAGGACTTCGTGCTCTGGAAGGCGGCCAAGCCGGAGGACGAGAAGGTCGGCGCCGCCTGGGATGCGCCGTTTGGTCGCGGCCGCCCCGGGTGGCACCTCGAGTGTTCGGCCATGGCGCTCGAGCTGGTGAGCCACCGCTACGGCGAACAGGTGCTCGACATTCATACCGGCGGAGTCGACCTGATCTTTCCTCACCACGAGGATGAAATTGCCCAGAGCTGCGCCTATACCGGCGAGGATCTGTTTGCCCGGTACTGGCTCCACGGTGAGTTTCTCAACGTTCGTGGCGCCAAGATGTCGAAGCGGTTCGGCAACATTACGACGCCCCGAGATCTGCGCGAAGACGGGGTCGAAGCGGCAGCCATCCGTCTCCTCATCTATCAGACCCACTATCGCCAGCAGCTCGACCTGACTGATGATGCGCTGGCGGCGGCGCGGGAAGGCGCTCGGCGTCTCGGTGAGTTTGCCGATCGCCTGGAGCGGGCCGGCCAAGGGAAGGGCGGAGCCGACTCGCCCTGGGCCGAGCCCAGCCGGGCGCTCGAAGCGGGTCTGACGGCGGCACTCGACGACGACCTTAACGCCCCCGAGGCAGTCGGCTGTGTCTTCGAGTTTGTGCGCGAAGCCAATCGGCTGCTCGATGACGGAGTGGCACCGACGGCGGCAGCCCGGCAGGCCTGGGATCTCGTCGACCGGGTCCTGGCGGTTGCCCATCGGGCTCAGGCGCGGGCGGAGATCCCGGCGTCGGCCACTGATGACGACGAGACCCTCTTGGAGCCGACGGGTCCCAGCGGCATCGAGGGCCGACTTCGCTGGGCAACCCGCTGGGCGGTACGGCGCCGGATAGCCAAGGGGGCCAAGGATTTCGCCGAGGCGGACCGGATTCGCCAGCTCCTGACAGCCGAGCGGTTCGAGATCCGGGATCGGCGCGACGGCAGCGCGGAACTGATCGACCGGGGCTCGGGAGCCTGATTCGGGGTTTGTTCGAGGGTCGGTTTGGGGCTCTGAGGAGCCCGGTCCGGAGGCTGGACCCCGTTTCGGGCGGGATCGATTGGTTGACCGTTGACGATTGCGCTAAGTCAAGGTAAGATAAGGGTCTGTCAACTTTCTGCGGGCTTTGGGGTCCGCTGGCGTAGCTCAATTGGCAGAGCAGCTGATTTGTAATCAGCAGGTTAAGGGTTCGAGTCCCTTCGTCAGCTTGAGCGCGCAGAACGGAAGGTATACGGAACCCCGCTTTCGGTCGAGCGGGGTTCCGTGTCGAAAAGCGGTGAGTCGGGACGGTGGGGTGGCCGAGTGGCTAATGGCAGCAGACTGTAAATCTGCCGGGCTTCGCCCTACGTAGGTTCGAATCCTACCCCCACCATTGAGGCAGTGATTGCGGGACGGTTCGCCCGGGCAGACGAACGGTAGGTTGGCAGGTGCGGTCCAAGCGCGGGTGTAGCTCAGTTGGTAGAGCATCAGCCTTCCAAGCTGAGGGTCGCGGGTTCGAGTCCCGTCGCCCGCTTGGGACGAACAACGCAGGACGCGCGATGCGGGTGGTCGCGGCAGGTGCGCAAAAAGGAATGGCGCTCGCGTAGCTCAGTCGGTAGAGCACATCCTTGGTAAGGATGAGGTCACCGGTTCGATCCCGGTCGCGAGCTTGCTGGGCCTTCATGGAGTGGTGGTGGCGGGTGCCCGGGGCACGATCCGGATGCCGCGCGCCGAGGGGAGCGGCAGCTCCGGTACAAGGACCTCACTGACGGAGTAACGGGTCATGGGCAAGGCGAAATTCGAGCGGAACAAGCCGCACGTCAACGTTGGAACGATCGGGCACGTTGACCACGGGAAGACGACGACGACGGCGGCGTTGACGAAGATCGCGGCCGACAAGGGGCTGGGGGCGTACGTCCCGTACGATCAGGTGGCGAAGGCGTCGGAGAGTCAGGGGCGTCGGGATGCGACGAAGATCCTGACGATCGCGACGAGCCACGTGGAGTACTCGACGGCGAACCGGCACTATGCGCACGTGGACTGCCCGGGGCACGCGGACTACGTGAAGAACATGATCACGGGGGCCGCGCAGATGGACGGGGCGATCCTGGTGGTGAGCGCGGTGGACGGGCCGATGCCGCAGACGCGGGAGCACATTCTGCTGGCGCGGCAGGTGAACGTGCCGTCGATCGTGGTGTTCCTGAACAAGTGCGATCTGGTCGAGGACGAGGAGTTGCTCGATCTGGTGGAGCTCGAGGTGCGGGAGCTGTTGACGAAGTACAACTATCCGGGGGATGACACGCCGGTGATTCGGGGCTCGGCGATCAAGGCGATCGAGGGCGACGAGAAGTGGGTGGCGAAGATTCAGGAGTTGTACGACGCGTTGGATACGTTCATTCCGGAGCCGGTGCGCGAGATCGACAAGCCGTTCCTGATGCCGGTCGAGGATGTGTTCTCGATCACGGGGCGGGGGACGGTGGCGACGGGGCGAATCGAGCGGGGCAAGATCAAGGTGGGGGAGGAAGTGTCCTTGATCGGGTTCGGGAGCGAGAAGAAGAGCGTGGTGACGGGCGTGGAGATGTTCCGGAAGCTCCTGGATGAAGGGGTGGCGGGGGACAACGCGGGGCTGTTGCTGCGGGGCGTGGAGAAGACGGAAATCGAGCGGGGGATGGTGTTGGCGAAGGCGGGGAGCATCACGCCGCACACGTCGTTCGAGTCGGAGATCTACGTGTTGACGAAGGATGAAGGGGGGCGGCATACGCCGTTCTTCAAGGGATACCGGCCGCAGTTCTACTTCCGGACGACGGACGTGACGGGGAACATCGAGTTGCCGGCGGGGGTGGAGATGGTGATGCCGGGCGACAACGTGCAGATGAAGGTGGAGCTGATCACGCCGATCGCGATGGACGAGGGGTTGCGGTTCGCGATTCGCGAGGGTGGTCGGACGGTCGGCGCGGGCGTCGTCACCAAGATCCTCAAGTA